>JBBQCR010000028.1:0-16640 GCA_038318935.1 Phycisphaerales bacterium | reverse complement strand
GTTGCGGACGAGGGGTTCTCGACGCGGCTGCTCGACGCCGCGGAGCAGCGCTTCGGTCACTTCGACGTGGTCTTCGCCAACGCCGGGTACGGTGCAGAGCGGCGCGTGCTTGACTATGAGGAGAGCGAGTTGCGACGGATGTTCGAGGTGAATTTCTTCGCCGCGACCGAACTCGTCACAGTGGCGGCGCGGCGCCTGCGAAGCGCCAAGCGCCGCGGTCATCTCCTTATGTGCAGTTCGTGCGTCGCGAAGTTCACGCTGCCGGGCTACGGACCGTATGCCGCGACCAAGGCTGCGCAGGCGTTGGTCTGTCGTGCCCTTGGCTACGAGTTGCGCGGCGATGGCATCGCGGTGTCAAGTGTCCATCCGGTCACGACCATGACCGAGTTCTTCGATGTGGCGGCGTCCGGACTCGAAAAAGGTGTCCCGACCGGAGGCGACACCATTGCAGCCCACGCCCCGAAGTTCATCGTGCAGCCCCCGGAACGAGTCGCTCGCGCGGTCATCGCGTGTCTTCGCCGACCGCGAACTGAAGTATGGACGAGCTTTCCAACGCGTCTGGCGGCAGGGCTCTTCACGATCTGGCCTTGGCTTGCCGACGCGTTTCTGCGCGGGCACGTGAAGTATCTGCCTGCTGCGACTTCTGAGGAGCCGCCTCCGGGCTTGAGTAGTGCTCCGCGGGCTGCGCCACTTTCGACGACGGTCGCGGGACGGTAACGCCTCGAGTTCCAACGCCCGCCCAACCGTCCGCCGGTTGCTATCCTGTCCGCCCAATTCGGATTCGTCATTCAGCACGCCTCTCGCACCCAGGAACATCGCCATGGCCAGCAAGGATCCCATCCGCGTCGGCATCAACGGCTTCGGTCGCATCGGTCGTCTCGTCTACCGCATCGGCATGATGCGCGGCGGATTCGAGTTCGTGGGCGTGAACGATCTGGTTCCGGCCGACAATCTGGCCTATCTCGTCCGCCACGACAGCTCGCACGGCCGCTTCGCCAAGGATGTTCGCGTGGAAGGCGAGTCGCTCGTGTGCGATGGCAAGACCACCAAATGCACCGCCCTCAAGGACCCCGCGCAGTTGCCGTGGAAGGACCTCGGCTGCCAGTACGTCCTCGAAGCGACCGGACTCTTTACCTCCGGCGAGGACGCCCGCAAGCACATCACAGCCGGCGCGAAGCGAGTACTCATCTCCGCACCGACCAAGTCTGACGACGTTCCGACCTTCGTCTACAAGGTCAATCACGAGCAGTACGACCCCAGCAAGCACGTCGTCGTTTCCAACGCCAGTTGCACGACCAACTGCCTCGCTCCGGTCGTGAAGGTACTCTTGGATTCGGTCGGTATCGACGAAGGCTTGATGACTACTGTGCACGCGGTCACCGCCACGCAGCCGACTCAGGACGGTCCGAGTAAGAAGGATTGGCGCGGTGGACGAAACGCGTACATGAACATCATCCCCTCGAGCACCGGTGCTGCGAAGGCGGTGGCGCTCTGTCTGCCGGCCGTGAAGGGCAAATTGACCGGCATGTCCTTCCGTGTGCCGACGTCCAATGTGTCGTGCGTCGATCTCACCTTCCGTTCGAGTAAGTCGACCTCGCTTGAGGCCATCAACGCCGCGATGAAGGTCGCTTCGGAGGGTGCCCTGAAGGATGTTCTCGGATACACCACCGAAGAGGTCGTCTCGAGCGACTTCATGAGTGATCCGCGGAGCTCGATCTTTGATTCGCTGGCTTGCATCCAGCTCAACGACCGTTTCTTCAAGGTCATCGCGTGGTACGACAACGAATTCGGCTACGCGACCCGCTGCGTCGACATGCTTTCGATGATGGCTGCGCGGGACCGGTGAGTCGCCATTCGAGGCGATTCGCCGGAAGTTCGGTCACAACGCGGCTGTGGTGAGCAAAGGCGACCGATGGACTCGACGATTCTTTTTCCTTTTGTCGACTACTGGTGGCTGTACGCAGGCTTCACGCTGTTCGTGCTGGCGATGCTGGCGCTGGACCTTGGGGTCTTTCACCGCGAGGCCCACGTCGTCGGTTTCAAGGAGGCGACGGGTTGGAGCATCTTCTGGGTCGCGCTCGCCCTGCTGTTCAACCTGGGGTTCTGGTGGTACGCCTCGTGGCAACTTCCACAGCATGATCCGGCGATCATCGCGGCCGCAGGGTACGCGAGTGCCGCCGAAGCGGCGAAGTCGGTCTCGCTGCAGTTTCTGACTGGCTACATCGTGGAGAAGAGTCTCTCGGTCGACAACATCTTTGTCATCGTGATGATCTTCAGCTACTTCGCGATTCCAGCGAAGTACCAGCACCGCGTCCTCTTCTACGGCATCATCGGCGCCTTGGTGTTCCGGGCGATCTTCATCGGTCTCGGTTCCTGGCTCATGGCCATCCAGTGGGTGGTCTGGATCGCCGGTGGGTTCCTCATCCTCACCGGCATCAAGATGATGGTCGCTCCGGAAAAGGGGCTTGAGCCCGACAAGAACCCGGTGATGAAGCTGCTGAAGCGGCTCGTCCCACTGACGCCTGAGTATCACGGCCAGAAGTTCTTTGCCCGGCTGAACGGAGTGGTACACGCGACCCCGCTCTTCGTAGCCTTGGTGTTCGTCGAGGTCACCGACATCATCTTCGCCATCGACAGCGTGCCAGCGATCTTCGCGCTCACGAAGGAACCGCTCATCGTCTTCACGTCCAACGTGTTCGCGATCTTGGGTCTCCGCGCCTTGTACTTCCTCATGGCGGGCCTCGCGGACAAGTTTCATCTGCTCAAGTATGGCCTGGGCATCGTGCTGGTCTTTGTCGGGCTGAAGATGGTTTGGCTGAACGACGCCTTCGGCGGGAAGTTCCCGATCGTCTGGTCGCTGGGCATCATCGGCGGCGTCATCGGCGTCTCCATCGCGCTCTCGCTGCTCTTTCCCAAACGACCCGCCGCCATCGCAGGCTGATGCCGGGCCACGACGTTGGGGCCGTACACCCCTCGTAGACGCTTGCTGAGCAATGGGGCAGAAGCGTCGTCACGGCCGTGCTGGTCCCGTGCTGGTCCCGTGCTGGGCGCTGTTCGCGTGCGGAGCGATGTCGGGCGTGACAACCCCGCTCGGAACCACGGGTTGCTCCGTTGTCTAGAAGCGTTCAGGACGCGGTGATCACCGAAGCGCTGGAAGGCGGCGGTTCTGATCGGCGTCGCGGGGCGGATCTTGGTCGGCCTGTCCTACTTGCATGATTCGCATGCTTCGCATGCTTCGCATTCATCGCTTCAATGCAGGACTGATGCAGTCACTCGGCTCGTTCGCGAGCGTTGAGATGATGGCCGCGATAGGCCAAGGCAGTGAGCCTTGTGGCTGCGAAGCGAAATTCCTGCGATTGGCCGGAGTTCCGACATTGGCCATTGCCACGGAACCGAGGCACTGGTAGTTTCAGGTCGGGGGTCCTATGGAGGATTTGCACATCTGGAGCGCTCACATGCCGCGATTGTTCAGCCGGTTCGCCGGATCGGTTCACGGTCTTTCACTGCGTCCGGCAGCACTCGCGTGGCTCGCGGCATTGGTGGGATCGGCGAGCGCGAGCGCGATGACACCTCCGACGTTTGCGTGGTTTCAGGCCACGGAGACCACCTTCGGGTGGGGTTGCTTTGAGCCATCCACGTCGGCCAACGGGCGATTCGTGGCGTTTCGGGACGCCTACGACTTCACTGGCGAAAACCCCGATGTGAACTTCGAGATCTTCCTCTTCGATCGCGAGACCGGCGGCTTCACGCAACTCACGGATACGCCGGGGCTCTACGGCAACTTCGAGCCACACATCACTCCCGACGGCAGCGCCGTCGTCTTCCGCAGCCTCTTCAACTTCACCGGCGGAAATCCCGACGGGAGCTTTGAGCTTTTCGAAGTCACCGTCGCAACGGGACAGGTAAAGCAACTGACGTTCTCGCCGGGCAGTTCGATGTTGACGACGCTGCGCATGAGTGCCGATGGCAACGCGCTGGTGTATCTCTCGAGCGCCGATGGCACGCTTGACGTCACTCGCTATCGTCGCGATACGAGCGAAGTGCTGTCGATTACGTCCGCACCCAATCTGACCACCGTGAGCATGCCGAACGTGGACGCGACCGGCGCGAACATCGTCTTTCGCTCCAACGCTAACTTCGATGGCACGAACGCCGACGGCAATATCGAGATCTGGCTTTGGCACGAGGGAGAGGGCATCAAGCACGTGACCGCCACGGGCAATGGGAAGATCAATGAGTCGCCCTCGATCGACGGAAGCGGCCGATACGTCACGTTCCTCTCTCGAGCGAACATCAGCGGACGGAATCCGATCTCGTCGCGTGAGATTTTTCTCGCGGATGTGATCGACAACACCACAGTACAGGTGACGCCGTCCTTCCCTGTGGGCAAGCACCTCGAACCGATCATGAGCCCCAACGGAGAGTTTCTTCTGTTCGAGTCCGAGCGCGATCTGACCGGTCTCAACGGCGACAAGAACCGGGAACTCTTCCGATACGATGTTGGTCGCCATTTGATCACCCAACTCACCGCCACGCTCGGCGGCGCGGCGATCGCCGCCATGACGGATCAGGCGACGAGCAACTACGTGTCGATCGCCCTCGATAGCAACCACTTCGCCTATCGCTGCGAGCACGTGCTTGATCCGAGTTCCAACGATCCGGCACCGCAGGTCAATCTGGAGATCTTCATCGCGACCGCCGATCTGCCGCCGATCCTCGGTGATCTCGACGGGGACGGGACGGTCGGTCAACAGGATCTCGCGCTGTGTCTCGCGGCGTGGGGATCCGCTGGTGGATTCGGTACGCCATCGGGAGCGGACTTCAACGGTGACGGTCAGGTCGACCTGGCCGATCTGTCGATTCTTCTGGGGGCGTGGACCTGATCGGTTCGCGGAGCAGCCTGTGTTCTCGCTTTTGATCCTGATTCCGCTGGTGTGCCTCGGTGTTCTGGCGATTGTCATCGGGACGGTGGCTGTGATCGGAGCGCGGCTCCCTCGCGATCATGTCGCGACGGTGACGCTGCAGATTCCTCAGCCGCTGCAGGTGGTATGGGACACGGTGATGGACATCGAGCGGCTTCCCGAATGGCGGAGGGGCGTGTCCGTGGTTCGACTGGAACGGATGTCTTCAGGACATCGTGTCTGGGTCGAGCAGATCGGTGGACAAGAGCTTCGCCTTGAGGAGACCGAGGTCCGCGAACCAGTTTGCATCGTGCGACGCATCGCTGACGACTCGCTTCCCTTCGGTGGAACGTGGACGTTCGCGTTTCGATCGACCGGGAGCGGCTGCGAGGTGGTGCTGACCGAGCACGGCTTCGTGAAGAACGCCATCTTCCGCTTCGTAGGACGGTACGTGCTCCGCAACGACGCTTCGGCACGGGCCTATCTCAGTGAGCTTGCCATTCGCCACGGCACGACGTTGCCGCCACGAGGCACCTGATCGACGGGGTCGCCTCGCGGGCTATCGCGGGCTGTTCGCGGTTGGGGGCCACGAACTCGCCGACCAACCGAAGGTCCCGCTGGCTCGGAGCGAATGCACGTGTACTATCAAATGCACGCGTCCCCATCGGCCATTCCGACCGGCTGAGGACTGGGAACATCACGATGTCGGTCGGTCCTCAACGCCATCAGCGCATCTCCGAGCTCTTCACCGAGGCGAGTCGGCTTCCCGTGGCCGAACGCCGTGCGTATTTGGAGCGCGGTTGTGGAGGGGACGTGGCCCTCATCGACGAGGTGTTGGAACTGCTGGCGCACCACGACCGGCCTGCAGTGGGAATGGTGACCGGCGCTCTCAACGTTGGCGCGTTGGTGGATGTCCGTTCCGCGCATCCGCTGATTCACCAAGGCCACGATCCGGGCTCGGCGCTGGCCAGCACCGGACGCTTCACGATCATCCGCCTCCTCGGTGAAGGCGGCATGGGCACCGTCTATCTCGCCGAACAGGAACGACCGCGGCGAACTGTCGCGTTGAAGGTGATGCGAGCAGGCATGGCCGGCGCTGAACGACTCCGCAAGCGCTTCGAACTCGAGGCCGAGGTGCTCCGGCGATTGGAGCATCCGGGCATCGCGAGGATCTACGACGCAGGGACCGCTGCAATCACTACCTCCGAAGGCACCGCGACCGTGCCGTACTTCGCGATGGAATACGTCGACGGCATGCCGCTGATGGAGCACATCCAGACCGGTCGGCTTGGCACTCGGGACCGCATGCGACTGCTTGCCAAGATCGCGGAGGCGGTGGGGGAGGCCCATCGCCACGGCATCGTTCATCGCGACATCAAGCCGCAGAACATCATCGTCGATCGTCAAGGAAATCCGAAGGTGCTCGACTTCGGTGTCGCTCGAGCGACGGACAGCGATATCGCCCTCACGACGATTCAGACCGACGTGGGTCAACTCATCGGAACGCTCGGCTACATGAGTCCGGAACAGGTCGCCGGCGATCCGACCAGGATCAACGCCCGAACGGACGTCTACGCGCTCGGAGCGCTGGGGTACGAGATGCTGACCGGCAAGCCGCTCGTCGATGCCCATCGTCGCACGATGGCCGAAGTCGCCCGCATCATCCAGGACGTTGAGCCGCCCTCGCTCAGCTCGATCAGTCGGGTGTACCGCGGCGACCTCGACACCATCGTCGCTAAGGCGATCGACAAAGAACCGACCCGTCGATACCGGGACGCCAACGAACTTGCGTCGGACGTGAGTCACTACCTCAACGACGAGCCCATCGTCGCGCGGCGGGCGACCACGATGTATCAGCTCGCCAAGTTTACGAGGCGTAATCGCGTTCTGGTCGGGGGCATAGTGGCGACGATTGTCGTACTCGTCCTGGGCTTGGTCGGCACCGGCGTGGGATTCCTGCAAGCCATGCAGGATCGCGACCGAGCGTTCGCCGAGCAGACGAAGGCGAATACTGCGAGGGAACTCGCGGAGCTGCGGTTTGTCGAGTTGCGAAAGCTGGCGAAGTCCTTCATCTACGACTTTCACGACATGATCGCGGACCTGCCCGGATCGACCGAAGCGCGAAAGAAGCTGGTGTCGACGGCGCTCGAATATCTCGACCGGCTGGGGGCGGAGCAGTCCAACGACACGACGTTACTCATGGAGCTGTCCGAGGGATATCTCAAGGTCGGCCAGGCGCAGGGCTATGGATCGCGAGCGAATCTCGGCGATCGCGAGGGGGCGATGAAGAGCTTTCGCAAGGCCGAGACGATCCGGGAGCGCATGCTCGAACTCGAACCAACCGATGATGCTCACCTCATCGGACTCGGTCGGGTTCGAAATCAGATAGCCATGCTGGAACTCGACTCCGGCCACCATCAGGCGGCGCTGGACATGTTCTCCACGGTACTGGCGATGCGCGAGGGCGTGCTCGCGAAGGCCCCCGATGATCGGGCGCGACAGCGCGAGGTCGCGATCAGTCACCAGTGGATGGGCAACGCCTATCGAGCCCTCGCGAACGAGGATTCGAAGACCAAGGACTCCGCGAAGTCCGACGAGCATCTGGCGAGTGCCTTGGAGCACTACCGTTCGTTGGCGGAGATCTTTCAGAACATCGCCGATCCCTCGAACCCCGGTTCGACGCGTGATCTGACCGTCGCGACGGAGAAGATCGGCGATGTCTACACCGAACTTGGTCGGCTCGATGAGGCGCTCGTCGAGTATCGCAAGAGTCTCGCGATCCGTAGCCGTCAGTTTGAGGAGCATCCCGACAACCACGAGTACCGCACCGATCTTGTGGCGGCCAATGGCAAGCTCGGCGACCGGCTGATGCGGCAACGCAAGTACGACGACGCCGAACCCTATCTGCAGCGATCCTTCGCGCTCGCGACGGAAGCTGTTAACGAGGATCCCGCAGACGTGCTGGCAAAGATCAACCTCTACGTCGGTGTGTACCGCTTCGGCCAACTCGCCGAATCGCGGGCGACGGTGGAGGATCTGGCGATCGACAGTCGCCGAGCGCTGTATGACGAGGGATTGCGCCAGTACGAGACTGCCCAGCAGATCCTGAGAGATCTCGACAAGGCCGGAAAACTCGACGAGACACGTCGCGATTGGATGACCCAACTGGACCAGGGCATCGTCGAGCTCAAATCCAAGCGCGAGAGGCTGGATGCTCCGCCCGCGACGCTGCCGGCACCAGCGAGCGCTCAGTGATCGGAGAGTTCGCGCGAGAGCCAAGCCTTTGCCAACGCCCAGTCGGCGGCGACCGTCGACGGCGCGATGTCGAGGACGTGCGAGGTCTCGTCGACGGAGAGGCCGCCGAAGAACCGAAGTTCGACGACCCTCGCCTGACGGGCGTGCAACGTGGTGAGCTTGTCGAGCGCGTCTTCGAGTGACAGCAGATCGACCTCGCCCTTTGAGGAATCGATGAGGATCTCGTCGTGGAGCGAGGTGCGGTGATAGTCGCCGCCCCGCTTGTCGGCATGCACGCGGCGGGCGTGATCAACGAGGATCAGCCGGATGGTGTGCGCGGCCACACCCAGGAAGTGGGCACGGCCTTTCCAATCAAATCGGGACTGATCGACGAGCCGCAAATACGCCTCGTGCACCAATGCCGTGGGTTGAAGTGTGTGGCCGATCCGCTCCTGCCGCATTCGGCTGGCGGCGATCGCCCGTAGCTCCTCGTAGACCAACGGAAGGAGCCGGCTCGCCGCCGAGCCGTCGCCACGGTTGAGATCGTGGAGCGCGCGGGTCGCTGGGTTGAGCGCATCCTCCATGGCGGAGCCATCGTAACGGCGGACGACGCTCGGACCATCGAGGTGCCGCATGCGAAGCGGGCGCATGGATGGACGAAGGGTGCCATAACACGGTCGAGATTCGGGCCTCAGGTTCGGGGAGCGGCAACGTAGCGATCTCGGAAGCGTCGTTGACGTGCTTCACGTGGTGAAGAGGTTTGGAGTTGATGAAGTGGGGTGCAACGATCGTCCCAAGCACCCTGAGGTTGCCGTTGCCGATGAGGTCAATACCCTGCGGACGCAGCGCTCGGAAGAAAGTCCCGTTGACATGGGACGCCAGGGGACGACATGCGGACGGTACACGCCGACGGGCTTCCACCCATGTGCAAGCGGAAAACTCTAATTCGGCGTTCATTCGCGGTGAATCCCCGAGGTCCGATTTGTCGCGGAGTGCTTTCTGATGCATGATTGCCCGCCTTGACAGCGGCTTCCCGGCCGTGAGGAGCGTTTCGTCGCGACGTGCCGCGATGAGGCGTCTGTTGAGACGAACACCCCAGGAACCGACCATGCAACGAACCACGTCGCGCTGTCATTCTGTCTCCCTCCGCTTCGGCGTGCCACTGACGGCGCTGTTGAGCGTCACTGGGTTCGTCCACGCGGGCGACGGCAACGAAGGTGCCCCCCGAGATTCCGTCGGCATCGGAGCGATTCTCTTCATCAGCGTTGATGGACTGCCTCCGACGACGGCGACGCTCAACGGAATCGTTCTCGCCAACGGCAATCGGATCTTCCTCGGAGCGCTCGCGGCAGAGGACGGTGCTTGGACCGTGAACTACAACTTGATCGGCGACTCGAATCCCAACCCGCAGGTCAGCCTGACCGGGACCCTCAAGGTGACCAACAACACCTTGGTGACGCACGCCTACTCGACGGGTTTCGTCGTCCCGATCTGCCCACCGATCGAGAACGGATCGCTCATCGGCGGCGCGATTACCGTGACACTGAACAGTAACGGCCCCGGGACGCTCGCCTGCACTTCAGGACTGCCGGTCGTTCAGGCGTTGGCGAACGGTCAGGTCGCACAATCCGTCTTCTATTGTCCGTTCAGTCTTGGAACGACCGGATCGGGTACTGCCAGTTCCAACAGCATCTATGGACTGCCCGGTCCGTCGATCAATGGTCCGCGGCTCATCACCTCAATCGGCGAGCAACTGCAGTACTCGCTCACGTCGCTCGACAGCGCCACCGTGCAGGTGTCGATGCTCTACAAGGACACCGATGGTGCGCAGCTCGACAATTGCCCATGCGATCTGGACGGAGATGGCGTTGTCGGCAGCAACGATCTGGAGGTCCTGCTCCACAACTGGGGCGACATCGGTTGGTGTCCGCAGTCGCTGGTCGGCGACATCGATCTCAACGGCGTCGTCGAAACGAATGATCTGAATCTGCTGTTAAGCGCCTGGGGCTATTGCAACGCCCCGGCCTGACCGGCCGCCACCACGACGTCGAGTATCGCCTGCGGTCGTTAGGATTCGCTTCATGCGACCTATCGACCGTCGGGCGTTTTTGGGCTGGAGTCTCGGCGTCGCGGGCGGACTCGGGGTGTCCTCGGTGCTGCCGAGTTGCCAGAGTCCGGGCGAGCGGCGTGCCGCAAAGACCGCAGAGAGAGTGAAATCCGGCGGTCCCTTGCGGATCGGGGTGATCGGCGTGAATGGACAGGGTGGCGCAAATCTTGGCGCCATCTCGGCCGACCCTGGCACCCGCATCGAGGCTCTTTGCGATGTGGACCTCCTCTCGCTCGATGCAGCGGCCGCGGCCTTTCCGAACGCCAAGCGTTACCGCGACTTTCGGGCGCTTCTCGCGGAGGACAGTCTCGAACTCGACGGCGTCGTCATCTCGACGCCGGACCACACGCACGCGCCAGCGGCGGCGCAAGCCTTGCGGCGCGGACTTGGCGTCTATCTCGAGAAGCCGCTGACGCACACGGTCGATGAGTGCCGTCAACTTCTGGCGCTGGCGCGCGAGAATCGTTGCGTCACCCAAATGGGAACGCTCATCCACGCTGGCAACAACTATCGCCGAGTCGTTGAAGCGATCCGCGCCGGGGTCATCGGCCAAGTGACGCAGGTCGACTGCTGGTGTCCGAAGTCATGGTGCTGTGGAGAGCTCACGCCAGGAAAGCTCCCGCCCCCGCAACTCGATTGGACGCTCTGGCAAGGACCGATCGCCGAAGCGGCCTACATCGACGGCATCCACCCAGCGAACTGGCGTCGCTTCTGGAGGTACGGGACCGGCACACTCGGCGACATGGGATGTCACATCCTCGATCTACCGATGTGGGCGCTCGGACTCGATCAGCCGCAGTGGAATCGATTCACGGTCACCGCGGAAGGGCCACCGCTCGACCCGATCGGATGTCCGGCGTGGCAGGAGACCACGTGGGCATTCCCGCGACCGGAGGGCGATCCGCTGGTCCTTCGCTGGTTCGATGGAGGCCGCATTCCGCCGACGGTACGAGAGATCGGAGCGAAGAGCAGGCAGGATTACTTTGGCCGATACATGGTTTGCTTCCAAGGATCGCGCGGGTTCCTGATGGCCAACTACGACGAGATGGAAGTGCTCATGGTGCCCGACGCGAAACTCCCGGCTCCCACGATCGCCGCGTCGAAGGGGCACCATCGCGAGTGGCTCGACGCACTCCGTGAGGGACGGCCCACCGGTGACGGTTCGCCGTTGTGTCGCTTCGAGTATGCGGCGCCGCTGACCGAGCTGGTGCTCCTGGGAACGGTCGCGTATCGCGCGGGCGGGGCGGTCGAATGGGATCGCGCGCGGGGACTCGTCACCGGACCCAAGGGGACGAAAGAACTCCTGAGCGAACAGTACCGCGACGGCTGGTCGCTCTGATCGCCGCCTCAACGATCGTTCAGTCGGTGCGGAAACGCGATGCGGGAACAGCGCCTGCGTTCACCAGTTTTTCTCGAAGAGTTGCCTCTGTCGCTCCGGCCAAAGCGTCCATGAACCAACAGTTGCGAACGATCGGGATCGGCTTGGCGATGTGCGTCGCGATGGTCTTCGTCCGCGACGCGAGAGCGGGAGAACGTCGCACGGCGGTGATTCTCTACGCGCCGGCGCTCGAGGCTGTCGCGACGGATTGGCGCGACTATCGAAGTGCGCAGGGATGGGAGATCGTCCTGATTCGTGCGGAGCCCAACGCGACCGTCACGATCCTCCGCGACCAGGTGCGAACGGCGCTTGTGGGCCGCTTGAGCGACGAGACCACGGCGCTCCTACTGCTAGGTGATGTCGGCACCGACGGCGTGCCGACCTTCTCGTTTGAGCAGCGTGATCCCTCGCTCCAGCGCGGGGGCGACGGTCGATTCGCCAGCGACCATCCGTATGCCCTTCGCAATGGTGAGAACGAGAGCGAGACGATTGCGGTCGGGCGCATTCCCGTGCGCACGCCCGCAGAGGCGATGGCGTTCCTGACCAAGCTTCGAGCGTACGAAGAGGACGCTCCGCTCGGAGCGTGGCGGCATCGCATCAACTATGTCGCTGGCGAAGGGCATTTCGGCGAGTTCGATCGGCTTCTCGAATCGCTGTTCCGGAGTTTCATCGATAGCTTCGTTCCGGATTCGTTCGATCTGACGATGACCTACGCCAAGGCGGATTCGATGTGGTGCCCGCCGCCCTCAAAGCTTGAGCAGACCACGCTTGAGCGGATGAGCGAGGGCGCGATCCTCTTCAACTACGTCGGCCATGGAGATGCGCAGGGTCTCGACACCTTGCGATGGGGGTCGCCTGCGTCGCCCATGCGCACACCGATTCTCCGCGCCGGTACTCTCGAGCATCTTCCCCCAGCGCGTGGCTGCATGCCAATCGTTCTGATGAGTTGCTGCTCTACGGGTTGGTTCGATGTCGAGCGTGATTGCCTGGCGGAAACGATGCTCAAGCGTGTCGACGGGCCGATTGCCGTGATTGCAGGCACGCGCCCGACGCATCCCTACGGCAACGCGTTGTTTCAGAAGGAGTTCACGCGCATGCTGATCGCGCACGCGGATCGTCCACTCGGCGACATAGATCGCCTTGCCCGCGAGGAGGTGCTTCGTGTTGATCAGAGCGATCGGAAGCTCGATGCCATCGTCGAGCCGCTCGCTTCAATCTCCCGTTGGGCATCGACGTTGGAGGAGCTTCGACTCATGCATGTGCGGATGTACGCGCTGCTGGGCGATCCGATGATGCGAGTCACAGATCCGGGTCGACCAATCAGCGATCTGCGGATCGAGGGGACGGCGTTGCGTGGTCGCATCGATGGCATGCGCAGCGGACGCGTCGACGTGGTGATCGAGACTGTCCGCAGCGATGTTGCGTCCAGGGAGTTGCAACCAGCCGAGCCCGGAGACGACATCGAAGCCAGAACCGCGCACAACTATCCGCGGGCGAACGACCGGGTTCTTTGGAGAGGCAACGCGGAGATGCACGAGGACGAGTTCACCCTCGTACTGCCGGATCCGTGGCCAGCTCGCGGGCGGATCGTTCGTGTGACGGCGGTTGGCGAGAGGCGCGATGGCGCGAAGCTGCAGGCACTCGGAGCGATTCGACTACCGCTGCGAGCAGGGCACCGTCCGATCGGTGAATGATCAGCGAAGAACGACGGTTCCGCTTGGCGCTCCGCGTCACGATCGCTGGCGACAAGCAGGCGGTGCGGTTAGTGTTTCGAAGCGATGTCTTCCTCCGCCACCGCTGAACTCGGAGCTTTCGCTACGTTTCAGCGCAGCGGAGCCAACACCGCGCTCCGGCTGAGCGGCCGCCTCGATTCGGGCGGCGTTGTACAGGCGTGGCCCACCGTCCTTGAGGCGATCGGTGCCGCTGCAAAGGGTACGCTGCGTGTCGACGCAACTGAGGTCACGTTTTGCGATGGGAGCGGCATCGGTCTCTTTGCTGCGCTGATCGTTGCGTGGAGAACTGCGGGCGGCACGGCAGAGGTGAGCGGACTCGCTGCCGACATTCTGCGGCTCGTTGACGTTGCCGCCGCTGTCAAACCTCTCCAAGAGCCGGCCCCAACGGGCTTCATCGTCAGCTCCGGCATCGCGACCATCGCGATGGTCAAGACGATCCGCGACCTCGTCACCTTCATCGGGAGCGTGATTCTGGTATTCGTCCCCGCACTGCTCAGGCCGTGGAGCATCCGCTGGGGGGACGCACTCCAGGCATTCCTCAAAGTGGGCGTCCTTGCGTTGCCCGTCGTGTGCCTTCTCTGCTTTCTGATCGGTGGCATCATCGCGTTTCAGACCATCGGACCGATGGCTCAGTACGGCGCGAAGCTGCAGGTTGCCCAAGTCGTTGCGGTGGCCATCGTCCGCGAACTCGGGCCCCTGATCACCGCGATCATTCTTGCCGGTCGCTCCGGTTCGGCATTTGCGGCCGAGATCGGAACGATGCGAGTCACGCAGGAGATCGATGCCCTGTCGACGTTCGGTCTTGAGCCCGTGCGATTCCTGGTGGTCCCGCGCATGATCGCAGCGATGGTCGCAACACCGCTTCTGACGGCCTTCGGCAATCTCATGGGGCTGGCGGGCGGCTATCCGGTCCTCCTCGCGAACGGTTTCACGTTGGCCCAGTACACCGGTCAAATCCAATCGATCCTCACGCCCATCGACCTCTTGCAGGGGCTTGTGAAAGCGTTTGTGTTTGCCGTGCTCGTCGGTGCCACCGGCTGCTACTGCGGGCTTCGCACCAAGGAAGGACCCGGCGCTGTTGGTGACTCAACGACGAGAGCGGTGGTTGCTGGCATTGTCCTGATCGTCGCGGCAGACGCGATTCTCGGTTCATTCTTCCACGTGATTGGCATATGAACGCAGCGATCGAGCCACCGATCATCCGTCTCGTCGACGTCGCCGTCGGCTTCACCGGCACGGCGATCATGAGCGGCATTTCGATCGACGTCGCCCGCGGCGAGATCGTGGCGATCTGCGGTGGCTCGGGATCCGGCAAGACCACGACGTTGCGGACGCTGATCGGACTGCTCCCGACCGTTTCTGGACGCATTGAGCTCGAAGGGCGAAGTCTCGACCTCGATGACGCCGCGTCTCTGCAGGGACTTCGGCGGCGATACGGCGTGATGTATCAGCTTGGTGCGCTGTTCGGTGCGATGAGCTTGATCGAAAATGTATGTCTGCCGCTGGAGGAGTTCACCGATCTGCCGAGAACCGCGATGATCGCGATCGCCCGGGCGAAACTCGCGCTAGTGGGACTAGGCGACGACGGGCACAAGCTCCCGTCGGAGATTTCCGGTGGCATGCAGAAGCGTGCCGCGATCGCTCGAGCGATGGCCTTGGACCCGCCGCTGGTATTCCTCGACGAACCATCGGCCGGTCTTGATCCAGTGACCAGCGCGGACCTCGATCAGTTGCTGTTGACGCTGAATCGTTCGCTCGGTACGACGTTCGTGCTCGTGACGCACGAGCTTCGCAGCATCTTCACCATTGCCAATCGCGTCGTGATGCTTGACGCCCGCTCCCATCGGATGGTCGCCGTCGGGGCGCCGACCGAACTCCGCGAGGGATGCGCCGATCCCTGGGTGCGCGGTTTCCTGAAGGCGGAGAACAGCACGCAACTTGCAACAGAAGCGATTTCCGCGGAGAAGACGAGGGCCACATCATGAAGTCGAAGACCTTGCCGTTCGTGGTGGGATTGTTCGTACTCGCCAGTTTCGCCCTGATCATCGGATTCACGCTGTTTCTTGGAGCATCGCGGTACATCAAGCCCACGGTGTTTGCCGAGATGGTAGTGACCGAGTCCGTGAGTGGACTCACCATCGGCAGTCCGGTGAAGTTCCGAGGCGTGCAGGTGGGTGAGGTGAAGGCGATCGATTTTCTCGCTACCGAGCAGGAGCAGGGGTTCTTCACAGCGCCGGTCCTGATCACGATGGAGCTCAACCGTTCGACCTTCCGTGTCGACAGTCAAGCGGACTTTGAGCGCGAAGTAACGTCGGGTGTGGCAAGAGGTCTGCGATCCCGCCTCACTATCGCTGGTCTCACGGGCGGATTGGTCGTCGAGATGTCCGTCTTTGATCCCACGGAGTTTCCTGAGCCGCCGCTTCCGGAGGGATTCACGCCGAAGTATGCCCTGGTGCCAGCGGCGCCGGCGCTCCTCAAGGAGTTCATCGAACGGTTCACGACCATCAGCGACCGACTATCCAAGGTGCCGTTCGACGAGATCGGTAATCGCCTCAACACGCTCTTGGCCAACGGCGACAAGATGATGACGGATCGAATCGGTCCGGCGGTCGAGGAAGCACAGGCGTCGCTGAAGGAATTGCGTGCGATCCTCGCTGATAAGCGCATCGAAGGCATCATCGGGAACATCGACTCGGTCACCGCAGCGCTTGCCGACACCATGGGCGGTGAGAGTCCGGCGAATCTCAAGACGTTCATCGCCGAGCTGCCGAAGATCGCCGCGAGAGTCAGAGAGGTGGCCGATCATGTCGATGCGGTCGTGGCGAACGAAAAGATCCCTCAAGTGATCGACGCGTTGGCCAAGGGCGTGGGACCGACGTTGGATTCGTTGCGACGCACAGTCGATCGCGTCGATGCCTTGGTCGCGAGCGAGCAATTCGACATCCGCGAACTCGTGGGAAGTCTGCGGACACTGGTCAGCAATCTCGACTCGCTCGCCACCGTACTCAAGGGCGATCCGGCCCGCATCATTTTCAGCAGGCCTCCGACACCAATCGAGCCGAGGCCGATTCCCGCCCGCTGATGCCTGCGCAATTCGCGCGAAGGATTGTCGATGAACCGAATGTTGCCCATTGCAGCGATACTCGTACTTGCCGGCTGCTCACTCTCGCAGCCCGTGCCCACTGGCGATCAGTTTCTGCTTGATGTCGGGCCGGTAGAAACCACCCCCGTCCGCCGGCTAGGAACCTTGACGGTGCAATCGGTCCGGGTGGCCGCTCCTTTCGCGG
>JBBQCR010000027.1:0-17005 GCA_038318935.1 Phycisphaerales bacterium | reverse complement strand
CGATCGTGCACCCGCGCGTTCCCGCCGGAATTGCGGAGCTCATCTGCGACGATGAAGTACTGCAGAGGTTCCTACTTCACGCCCGCGAGCTGGGCGTCTTCGCCTTTGATACCGAGTTCATCGGCGAAGTTGCGTACTTTCCCAAGACCTGCCTCGTGCAACTTGCCACCAGCGAGCGCGTCGTGCTCGTCGATCCGACGCAGGTGAGCGATCTTCGCCCGGTATGGGAGCTGGTTGCGGATCCCAAGGTCACGACCATCGTGCACGCCGGAGCGAGCGACCTGTCGCCCGTGCGCCGGGCGCTCAATCGCGAACCCGAAAATCTGATCGATGTGCAGGTGGCGGCCGGTCTCGTCGGCATGCCGTATCCGTCGTCGCTTGCAAAGCTCGTCGACCGCTTTCTGTCGTTCGCTCTTCCCAAGGGGCACACCTTCACCGATTGGGACGCCCGGCCATTAACCGCGTCCCAACTGCACTACGCGGCCGACGACGTGCGCTATCTACCGCTCATCTGGGACCTCCTCGCTGCGGAACTCGCCGTGAAAGGTCGTCTCGGTTGGGCACTGCAGGAGACGAGATCGCGCCTCGACGATCCGCATCACTTCGACGTCCGTTCCCACATGCGGCGCGCCAGTCGCGGGTACGACCTCGATGCCGAGCAGGAGCGGTTGCTTCTCGCCTTGTGCAATGCCCGCGACGAGATCGCTCAGAGCGAGAACATGCCTCACCGATCGACGATTCCCGATGCGGCGCTCGTCGAGATCGTGCGATCGCGACCGGACTCACGCCAAGCCCTCGCGGCGATTCGCGGCATGCCGCGTCCGATCGTCGCCCGTCACGGAGACCTCCTCCTCACGACCCTGGAGAAGAACCCCAGCGCCACCGCAGAGTGGTTCACCGTTCGACGCCGGCGCGAGGACGCTCCGGCGATGCGTTCCCGCATTGATGCCATGCTCGCGGAGGCCCAATGGCTTGCGGAATCCCAGGGCATTGCGGTAGCACTGATCACCACGCGGGCGTCTCTCGAACGTCATGCCCGGGCGTTGCTCGACGCTGCCGAGCGTGGCGAATCGGTTCCGCCGCTCTTCGCCTCCGACGATTGGCGCCTCGAGGCGTTCGGCGATGCGATCGAGCACCCGACGCCGCGTCCACAATCGACGCCGACAATACCGCAGGACGCGGTCCAACCCGACGACTCGGCGCCGCTCACGGACGCTTGACGCTGGTCGACGAGGTGTCCTTCGGTGCCGGCAGATATCGATACAACTCGCTCGACCCAAGCGGCCGCTCGACTTTTCCGGCGAAGATCTCTTCGACCGTGTAGCGCATGCCGTAGGTCTCGTTGTCGACGTCCGTGTTCACCCGGAAGCTCACGCCGCCGATGCGTGCACCGACGAAGAGTCCCTCGACGCGAGCGTAGGTCTTCACGGGGTTGTCGTCCTTGCGAGCCGAGGGGTCCATGGGGCCCGCGGTCGCCGACGCATCGGCCAACGAGTAACCGCCGTTGCGGATGATCTGGTCCACTTGGGCGGCGTTCATAAAGACCATCACGATGTCGCGGCTTTTGCCGCCGATCTGCGCCCCGAACGATCCGGTCGAACTGTCGAGCGCGATCGGAGCCGACCAACCCTTCGGGGTGCGATGCACCATGACTCCCTGACCGCCGCCGGCGTTCACCACGACGCCGGCTTCCGCCTCACGCAGCACGGCGATCGCCTGCGCATCCGCAAGGACCTCGGCCGGAATCTTCTCTGCGCTGAGCGAGAAATCTCGGAGCACTCCCGCCGCGTCGTTTGAGCGCGTCACCATCGATTGTCCGCAGCCGGTCAGTCCGAGGCCCAGGATGACAACGGTGATGATGCTTGGAAGCGAGCGGACGGAGCGACGCAGGGCGACGGGAAGTTGGAACATGATCATGGCGTCATCAACCTGAGGGAAGCAGAGTGCTGGAAGGAATCAGCGTGGCAACCATCCGGGCCCCGGAGTGCGCAGCTTGTGATGTCGAATCGTAAGGGAAAATGCTCTCATCGAGGTGATCAGATCCTCGCGGTCCCATGACCATCCGCGAGCCAGTCCCGTCGCGTCTGGTGAATCGATCGGAGGAGTTCGATGACGTCGGGTACGCCCATGATCCGCATCGCGGCAGCGGTGGTGCCGGGACCGACCTTTACACCGAGATCGCCTGGAGTGAGCGTCCGAAGTGCGTCCTCGTCGGTCAAATCGTCTCCCACGAAGAGGACCGCGGTTGCTTGGACTCGCCGCCGAAGCCGCTCGACCGCATCGCCCTTGTCGCATCTCATCGTCCCCGTTCGCGGCGCGACACAGAGTTCGATGACGGCATGCCCCCGAAGAATCCAAACGTTCGATAGCCCCGACGCAATTGTTTGCACTGCTTCGATCACCGCTTCGGCGTCCGCGGCGGGCGCTTGCCGGTAGTGGAGCGCGACGGCCACTGGCTTTCGTTCGACGCGGAGCCCCGACACCTTCGTCGCAAGGAGTTCCAGACGCCCCGCGAGTTCTTCGAGCATCGAAGTCGGCGCATCAATCGGCGCGAAATCGCCTTCTTCCGCGCCGTGGCTTCCGATGTGTATCACGCTCGGCGGGGCGCCGGTCCGACGTAGGAGATCCTCGCGACCACGGCCGGAGACGATGGCCACATGGGTGGCATCCAACGCCGCAAGTGACGCGAGCAAGGGGATACTCGTCTCGAAGGGGCGCGCGTCGTTCGGATCGTCGACCAGCTCCGACAGCGTTCCGTCAAAGTCGCTCACGACGAGGAGCACGGGCGTGCGGGCGATCGATCGTACCTGCGGCGCAATGGGAGACCTCACCCCGCGAAGCGTAGCTGCTCGCGTGCCCCAGATGCGAGCGGCGGCCTCCTGAGCAAGCAAAGAGTTCTACATGAGCGAAGTTTCACCCGCGTCGGCGAAACTGCGCCGCAGGATCGACGTACCGCTCTCCTCCGGGACGGTCTCGTCACAGGTGTAGATGCAGCGTATGGAGCGGCAAGGATTCGAAACTCATGCGAGACACACAAGCCCCATCGTCACCTCTGGGATCGAGGAAGTCACGGCTTTCCAGATCGATCCGCTTCGGCGCCGCAATTGCCGTCTTGGCAGGCGCGGGGGCGGCGCTCCTCTCGTGGCAAAGGGTCAACGACGAATACCACGTCGGACTCGATGATCTCGAGCGACGCGCGAGTCTTCTCGCGCATCGGATCGCACCGCTGGCGATGACCGCCCTCAGCGCTCCCGACGCCGATGTCGACAGCATGCTCGGCGATCGACTCGGGGGCCACTCTCGCCTTCTCGGCTTCGCTGTCTTCCGCCCAGACGGGCGCATGCTGGCGTGCGCCCCCGCCGTCTCCGAATATTGGCCTCTTCTCACCGACATCGTCAGCTCCTCCATCGAGGCCAATACCGAAAGGACCGACGTTCGCCGTACCTCCGCCGGAACGACGCACTTCTTCGCCAGCCCGCTCCTCGCCGCGGATGGGGCGCCCCGCGGGGCGATCGTGGTGGTGCATGACGCGCTCTACCTGGAGGATCGCGTCACGCGCGGCGCGGTGCGAGGAATCCTCTCGACGGTCGCGGTCTCGATCGTCTTCTTCTTTCTCACCTCCGGTGTCGCGTGGGCGGTCTTCGAACGCCCACTGCATCAACTCGCCGAATGGATGCGTCGCCTGCGGCTGGGAAACACGCCGGACTCGCCGCCGCGCGGCATTCCGGTGCGGATGCTCGCCGACGAGAGCACGCATCTCGCCGCATCCTTCCGAGCTGCGCGAAGCAAGGAGTGGGACGAAGCCCAAGGGATCGTCCGTTCGGAACGGGCGTGGACCCGTGATCGACTGCGATCCACGGCGATGGTGGCCCTCGGAGGACAGCAACTTGTTGTCGTGAGCAATCGCGAGCCCTACATGCACCAGCTTCGGAACGGCGTTCCCGAAGTGGTCCGTCCGGCGAGCGGGCTTGTCACCGGTCTTGATCCAGTACTGCGAGCCTGTGGCGGCCTGTGGGTCGCGCACGGATCAGGGGACGCCGACCGCCGCACAGCCGACGCATCGGGCTGCGTCCCCGTTCCCCCCGAAGCGCCGCGGTACACGCTGCGCCGCGTGTGGCTCTCAAAGGAGGAGGAAGAGGGGTACTACTACGGATTCTCCAACGAGGGGCTGTGGCCGCTCTGTCACCTCACACACGAACGCCCGGTCTTTCGGGCGAGTGATTGGGATCAGTACGTGCGCGCCAATCGCCGCTTCGCAGACGCGGTCCTCGAGGAACTGGGCAGCCACTCCGCCGTCGTGATGGTGCAGGACTACCAGCTTGCGCTGGTGCCAGGCATGCTGAAGGCAGCGCGACCGGACCTGCGCGTCGGACTGTTCTGGCACATCCCCTGGCCAAATGCCGAAGCGTTTCGCATCTGTCCCTATCGCGTCGAGATCCTGCACGGCATGCTCGGAGCCGACCTCGTCGGCTTCCATCTCCAGCAACACTGCAACAACTTTCTCGATGCGGTCGATCGAATGGTCGAGGCACGCCTCGATTGGGATCGCTGTGCGGCCGAGCTCAAGGGACACGTGGCGCTGGTACGCCCCTTCCCGATCAGCGTGCAGAGCTGGTCGGAGCGGGGCGTCGCGATGGGTGATGAACTCGCGAGGACCATCGCCCGCTTCCGCCACCTTCATCGACTGGGCACGGCACGTGTCGGCGTCGGTGTCGACCGCATCGACTACACGAAAGGAATCGCGGAGCGCTTTCGGGCTCTCGATCGGTTGTTCGAGAAGTGCCCGGAGCATCGGGGAACCTTCACGTTCGTCCAGCTCGGCGCCCCGAGTCGCACCCATATTCCTCGCTATCGAGACCTCCTTGTCGAGCTCGAGACGATCGCCGACGCGATCAACTGGAAATACCAGACCGATGATTGGAAGCCCATCCACTTCCTGGTCGCCCATCACGACAGCGAGACCGTGCACGCGTTCCTCTCGATGGCATCGGTCTGCGTCGTCAGCTCACTTCACGACGGCATGAATCTGGTGGCGAAAGAGTACGTGGCGGCACAGGCCGAGTTGTCGCCCGATGTCGCCACCGGACTCACTGCCGATGGGCAGGATGGCGGAGGCGATAGCGGCGGCGCAGGCGTGCTCGTCCTGTCGGAGTTCGCCGGCGCCGCCCGCGATCTGCCGGAATCGATCCTCATCAATCCCTACGACACCGAGGAGTTCGCAGAAGCGATCAAACTCGCGCTGGCCATGGAGCCGAGGGAGCGGCGACAGCGGATGACTCGCATGCGTCTGCGGGTCGAAGAGAACAACATCTATCGCTGGGCCGCCGATTTTCTCGCTGCGATCACGGAATCCGACGGTGCCGCCGGCCGCGATGTCGGTGAGCGAGCGGCGCGGAGTTGATGGAGCAACGACCGGGCGCGCTCAATCATCCCCGATTCGCCGGAAGATAGAACTTCACGAGATACTCCCCCACCATGCGATGGGTATTGAACACGCTCGGCACCGTGCTGGCGCTGCGGAGCGCCCGGCGGATCCACTTGGTCGGCAAGCCCTTTCGGTTTCGGTCGAAGAACTCCGGAAGAATCTCGTACTCCAGCAGGTCGTACAGGCTTCGGGCGTCCTTTGCGTCGCGCCTGGCGATGTCGGTCTCGGTCTCGTCCACATCGCCGATCGTCCAGCCGTTCTTGCCGTCGTATCCCTCGGGCCACCAGCCGTCGAGGATCGAACAGTTGATACCACCGTGCATCGGTGGCTTCATGCCACTGGTGCCGCTGGCTTCGTGGGGACGGATCGGATTGTTCAGCCAGATGTCGCAACCCGAGACCAGGGCCCGGCCGACGCGCATGTCGTACTCCTCGAGCAACACGACCTTGCCGCGCATGCCTTCGGCGCGAGTCATCTCAAAGATGGTGCGGGCGAAGTCCTGCCCGCCCTTGTCGCGTGGATGAGCCTTGCCAGCAAAGACGATCTGCAACGGTCGTTCCTGATCGGCCAGCAGCGACATTAGCCGACGCATGTCGCGAAAGATCAGAGGCGCCCGCTTGTATGTCGCGAACCTCCGCGCGAATCCGATGGTCAGCGCGTCATCGCGGAAGGTCGTGAGTGCTTCGGCGATCTGCTCCGGCCCTTCGCCGCGCCGCTGCACGGCGCGCGTGGTGCGATCACGCACGAAATGCACCAGTTGCCGGCGCAGCGAACTCCGCAGCCGCCAGAACTCCTCCGCGTCGGCATCCTTGGCATCGCCCCAACGGCTGATCGCCGGTGTCGCCTCGTCCAGATCAAGTCCGATCTGCCGCCGCCAGAATCCTTCGGCTTCGGGATGGATCCAGGTGCGCGGATGGACTCCGTTGGTGATGTGCCCGATCGGCACCTGCTTCGCGTCGGCGACGCGATAGACGGCCTTCCACATCTCGCGACTGACGCGACCGTGCAGCGCTGCGACACCGTTGACGTGTTCGGCGAGTCGCAATGCGAGCACCGTCATGCACAACAGTTCCGTCGCATCGCCCTGACGTTCGCGTCCAAGGTCCACAAACTCGTTCGCGCCAAGCCCGGCGCGATCGAGTACCGACTCCAGCGCCCGCGCGGCGGCGAGTCCGTCGTAGCGGTCGTGACCCGCAGCCACGGGCGTGTGGGTCGTGAAGACCGTCGATGCTCGCACGCGAGCCTTGGCCGCTTCGAGCGGCATGCCTTCTTCGACCATGCGGGCAAGCCGTTCGATGCAGCAGAATGCGGCGTGCCCTTCGTTCAGGTGATAGACGGTGATCGGTTCCTTGAGGGCCCGGAGCGCCATCGTGCCACCGACGCCGAGCAGAATCTGCTGACGCATGCGGAGATCCGACTCGCCCTTGTACAGACCCTCGGTCAGCACGCGATCGTCAGGATGGTTCGCGGGCAGGTCGGCGTCGAGCAGGTAGAGGCACACCCGACCGACGGCAAGCTTCCACACGCGGGCTTCGACCTCGCGGTCGCCGATCGGAACGCGGATGCGCACGCCCGTCTCGACAACGGGCATCTGGCGGAAGTCGTAGCGCGGATAGAGCACCCGCGTATCGCCTTCCTCGGTGAACTCCTGAATGTAATACCCATGGCGATACAGAAGTCCCACGCCGACGAAAGGAATGCCGAGGTCGGAACAGCTCTTGACGTGATCGCCCGCGAGTACGCCGAGGCCGCCGGAATACTGTTGCATGCTCTCGTGGATGGCGAACTCGGAGCAGAAGTACGCGACGCGCAGCGTCCGATCCTTGGGCTTCGCGGTTCGGGCATACCAAGGCTTGCGCTCCATGTAGGCGACCATCGCAACCGTCGCATCCTCGAGCGCGATGAGGAAACTCGGGTCCCCCGCCGCGGAGGAGACACGAGCGTCGTCCGCGTGATCAAGCAGCCGGAGTGGCGAGTGATTCGTGCACTCCCAAAGCACCGGATCGAGAGCCGCGAAAGGGCGCTGTCCTACCTCGTTCCACGACCACCAGAGATTCATCGCGATGTCGCGAAGACGCTGGCGAACAACAGCAGGTGCGAGAGCGGCAGGTGCGGTCATCAGGCGAGACTCCCCAACATACTTGGCCAACAGTGTTGGCCAAAAGTTTCAGCCAACAGTTCATTCCGGACTTCGACGTTGACGATCAGGGACGGAATCGTCCGGTGGCGACAGCGAGTGCACGCAGCCGGCGCGCGGACGAAGCGTTGAGCATCGCGGCTTCCGCCCTCCATGTCCAGTTGCCCGACGCCGTTCCGGGCAGGTTCATCCTCGTCGAAGACGGCAAACCCAGGACATCCTGCAACTGTGCGACCACCATGCGTGCCGGAGATTGCTGTGTGATCCGCAGCATCGACTGCGAAACCGGCTCGCCTGCGTTGCCCACGTACCGTCGGAACCGCGCCTTGACGTCCGGTCGCACGCCGCGCCACCAACCCGTGATGACTTCGTTGTCGTGAGTGCCTGGATAGGCCACGCAGTGCTCCGGATGCATGCAGGGCAGGGCGGTTGACCCATCTCGATAGAACGCGTTCTGCACAATGCGCATGCCCGGCAAGCCGAACCTGTCCCGCAGCGCGTGCACTTCCGGCGAGATGTGTCCGAGGTCTTCGGCAATGAGCGGAAGCGAGCCGAGCGCCCGCCGCACGGCCGTGAGCAGTTCCGCACCAGGAGTGGGCTTCCAAGCGCCGTGTCGGGCGGTCCGGGCGCCGCCCGGCACTTCGAACGCGCGATGAAAGCCGATGAAGTGATCGATGCGGACGAGATCAAAGAGCGACGCCGCGCGACGGAACCGCTCGACCCACCACGCAAAACCGTCGCGACGGTGCGCCGACCACCGGTAGTGCGGCTGACCCCACAATTGCCCCGACTTCGAGAACGAATCCGGCGGGACGCCGGTCAGTACGTCCGGCCGGCCGTCGCGCTTCAGCCGAAAGAGCTCCGGGTGCCGTTGCACATCGGCGCTGTCGAGACCGGCGAAGATCGGCACGTCACCGATCAGGGCCACGCCTCGATCGAAGGCATGTTCGCGCAGCGCTGTCCACTGTCGATCGAACGCGAACTGTAGAAACGCGTGGAAGCCGCGCAGTCCCTGATCGCGCCTCGCCGCAAATTCGCACCAATCGTCGAGCCATGCCGATGAGCGTCGAAGGAACGCTCGGTACTCGGCGCTGCGGTCGCCGCCGTCCTCGACGAAGCCGATGTAGGCCGCGAGAAAACGCGGCAGTTTGAAGGCTCGCGCTGCGGCGTAGTCGGTCGCGCCGCGTCCGAGTCGCGCCGGTGCCGTCAACGCCGATCGCGGCAGCCAACCTTCTCGCGCCAGCTCCGCCAGCGATACGAAGAGCGGCTCGCCCGCAAAGGCCGACAGCGACGAATACGGCGAGTTTCCTGCACCGACCGGACCGATGGGAAGCATCTGCCACACCGACTGGCCGGCGGCGGCGCTCCAGTCGACGAAGCGTTGGGCGCTCAATCCAAGCTCGCCGATTCCGTGCGGTCCCGGCAGGGAAGAGAGGTGTAGCAGGATTCCGCTGGTGCGAAGTCGCAGCAGCGCATGGTTCGTTGCGTCCAGTGACTTCACGGTCGTCGCTCCTCCCACACACGACCGCCGACCGACGGAATGGTCACGGTCGGGAACCGCTCGCCCGGCCCGCGACCTTCGGGCGCGAACGGCAATGTCTCGCCGGACGAGAACACTTCGCGCCAAGCGCTTGTGCCCTCGATGGGCAGCGTCACCGTCGCTTCGCGCTCGCTCGCGTTCAGGGCAACGATGAGCCGCGAGTCCTTCGTCTCACGGAGGAACACCCAGACGTCCTGGGCGTCGTCCACCAGGAGCGTGTGCAACGACCCGATTCGCAGAGCCTCGAACCGCTGCCGCAGGGCGATGACTGCCCGATACCACGCGAGTTGCTCGTCGTCGACGTGATTCGCTTGGGGCTTCGCGTACGGTTCGAGATCCTTCCAAAGCATCGGCTTGCGGTTGGTCGGGTCGCTCGCTCCCCACATGCCGACCTCATCGCCGTACCAAATCATCGGCGCGCCGACGTAGGTCATCTGGAGCAGCGCCAGCAGGCGCACCTTTCGATAGGCCCACGCGGGCGGCTTGCTCGCGTCGTATGACGTCGCGCCATCCTGCGGTCGATTGTCGCGGTTGTAGTCGCGATCGGCGTTGAGAACCATCGACACGATGCGGTCGGTGTCGTGGCTGTCGAGAAGGTTCTGGAGGACATAGGTGGCCTCGGCCGGATACGCGAGGCGAAGTTCCGCGAGACGCCGATCAAGCTCGCTCGGTGGGATCTTCTTGGTCTTGTTGGCGATCCACGCGATCGCACCCTCGGCGAACGGATAATTCATGACCGCGTCGAACACCGTGCCATCGACCCATTCATCGGCGCGACGCCAGATCTCTCCCACCAGATACGCATCGGGATTGATCGACTTCACCAGCGCCCGCCACTCGTTCCAGAAGGGCATCGGCACTTCGTTGGGCACGTCGAGACGCCAACCGTCGACACCATCCTTCGGATCGCCGTCACCGTCAGGATCCATCCATCGCCGCGTGATGTTGAAGATGTGCTGCTTCGCGGATTCGCTTGCCAGTCCCTTGGCGTCCTTGCGGAAAACGGGCATGCCTCCGAAGCCGGCCCATCCTTCGTACTGGAAGGGCTCGTAGCTCTTGACCGCAAACCAGTCCGCGAAACGAGACTTCTCGCCCTTGCTCCGCACATCGACGAACGCCGGATGCTCGGTGCCGACGTGATTGAAGACGCCGTCGATGATCACTCGGAAGCCCATCGACTTGGCTTCCTTCAGGAAGTCAAGGAACACGCGATCGCTTCCCGTCCATGTCCAGGTCTTCGGATCAAGGAGATCCTCCTTGGCTTCGGCAGCCTTGTAGTCGCCGCGCACGCCGAGATACTCCTCGACGTGCACGAAGCTCGTGGCGTCGTAGCGATGCAGCGACGGCGACTGGAAGATGGGAGTGAAGTAGATCGCGTTGACGCCGAGCTCCTTCAGGTACTGCAGCTTTTCGCGCACCCCCTGAAGATCACCGCCATAGAGACGATCGAATACGAACTGATAAAACGTCTTTCCGGAAGCTGCTTCGGAGGTGCTGGCCTCGTACCAATCACCGGTCCACGCGGGCATCGGACTCGGATCGTTGGCGGTCGAACCACTTCGGAATCGATCGGGCATGATCTGGTACCAGATGGCGTGCTTGGCCCAATCGGGAGTGCGGGAACCGGCAACGGCGCTTGCAAGTTGATGGATCACCGGATCTCTTACCACGGTCGCTCCGTCACGAATGCGAAAGGTGTACTCGGTACCGTCTTCAAGGGGAGGCAGCGTCGCCTCCCAGAACTGGAAGACGTCGGTTCGAAGCGCCGGCCCCATGGCGACCGCGTCACGCCCGCGGATCAACACGTCAACGCCTTCGACGTCGCCCGCAAGCGTTCGATAGCGCAGCACGATGCTGCCGTCGGGCAAGCGTTGACGAAACATCACCCGGGCCGGTTCATGCCCCAGCGCGGCCGCCTCAATCGCGCCGTCGCTGGCCTTGCCGCCTCCGCCCTTCAGATTCGCGAGCGAACCGAGGCGGAGCACCGAGTTCTTGCCGCCGTTGTTGTCGTCGACGCCGTCGGGGTTGCGCGGATCCTGGATCCACGTCGCGCCGTCGAGCACGAATTTGTACTCGATCACTCCCGGAGCGACCGTCGCATCGCCCCGCCAGATGCCGTCTGCGCCGCGGGCCATCGGCAACGCATCACGCGACCAATTGTTGAATGTTCCGGCGACCACAACGCTTTGGAGCGCGCGATCCAGCTTCAGCGAGAAGCTCACATCCCATCGTCCATCGCTCCGTTCGCGAAGAGAAATCGATGGCGGAACGGCGGACGCAGCGTCCTTGGCGACGGTGACAATCCGTTCCTTCGGCGGCCACGGTGGCGCATCCGCGACGCCAGCGGCGCCCAAGGAGAAACAAGCGGTGAAGATCGCGGCGGCGAACGAACGGAGCAGTTGGCGTGTCATCATGCGTCAATCGCGGGTGAAGGGGCCGTATAGTAGCGGTCATGTTCATGCGTGGCGGTTCCGATGCAGGCGTGACCAGGCCAACTCGCAGGGTGTCCGCCGCGGTTGTCGCTTTCGCAGCATGCGCCTTGGCGTTGATCGTCTGGTCATTCATGCGTGTGGGGAGTCGGGAACTCTCGCGCCTTCTTCGCGCAAACGATGGCACCGAACTTGTCGTCCTTCACTGGTCGGGCGAAGGCGGTCCCGAGGAAGACGAGATCGTTGAGCGGTCGCTGCGAGCATTCGAAGCTGCGCATCCGGGCGTCCGCGTTCGCCGAATCAATCCCGGCGACGCGGCGAGCTTCTACACCAAGCTGCAAACGATGCTGGCCTCCGGCGATCCGCCGGATGTCTTCTACGTCGGCGCCGAGCGTGTGGCGAGCTTCGCGGCGATGGGCCTCATGGCGAAACTGGACGGGATGCTGGCCGCCGACGAAGTGGCCAACGACCCGAGCCGGCTGCACCTCGATGATCTTTATCCAGCGACCGTCGAGGCGTTCCGTTACGACGGCAAGGACATCGGGCGCGGCGATCTGTACGGCATACCGAAGGACTTCACGACCGTCGGCTTCTACATCAACGCGACGCTCTTCGCCAAAGCTGGCATTCCTTTGCCCAAGCCCGACTGGACCTGGGACGACTTCATCGCGACCGCCCGCACGCTCGGCACGCTTGAGGGAATCACGGGCACCGAGTTCGTTACGTGGCCGATGATGGTCCGCGCGTATCTGCGCACCGACGGACTCGACACGCACGGCGCGAACTTTGACGAAGTGCGTCTCCGCGATCCGAAGGTGCTGGCATCGCTCGATCGGCTTCGAGCCTGGCGACACGACGAGGAACGGGCGCTCACCAGCGGCAAGTCGAAGCTTGCGACCGGCGCGGCGGTCTTCACCACCGGCACCGTCGGCATGGCCGGACCCTTCGGACGCTGGGTGGTGCCCGAGTACCGCAAGATCCGTGACTTCGAATGGGATTTCCGACCGCTGCCGCGGGGTGCGGTCAAGAGCAACGTGATCGCCACCGTCGCTTGGGCGATCGCCGATCAATCGAAGCACAAGGACGAGGCGTGGAAGCTCGTGCGCTGGATGACCAGCGAAGAGTCGCAGCGCGAGCAATGCTCGCTCGGCCTAGCGATTCCGTCGAACCGACACGTCGCTGAGAGCCCGGCGTTTCTCGATCCCAACGCCGCACCCATAAGCGATGACGCGTTTCTCGCACCGCTGCGCGACCCCGAATGCGACGTGCGGGTCGTCGATTGGCCCGCCGACCCGGTGTACGAGCAACTTCTCGGATCACGGCTCGATCAGGCCCTGCGCACCGCGGATCTGTCGCTCGACGCGGCCGTGGCGGACTTCGAGCGAACCTGGTCGCAGCATCGCCTTTCGCCTTTGGTGCAGGGCACGTTCGATCCGTTTCCCTGGCGGCAAGCGGTCACGGCAACGGCGATCGTTGCTGCGATGATTCTCATCGCCCTCGTGATCTTCTATGCCCGCGGCATCCGGTCCGGCTCCGCGCGGCGCGAGGAACTTGCGGGACTGCTCTTCGCCTCGCCGTGGCTGCTGGGCTTCCTGCTCTTCATGGCATTTCCAATTCTGATGAGCCTCGCCCTCAGCCTCGCTTCGTGGCAAGGAGTCTCGACGCTCGACCAGGCTCGCTTTGTCGGCGCGGGCAATTACGCTCAACTTCTTCTGCACGACGAACGCTTCCGTCGCAGCCTCTGGGTCACAACGTACTACGTCCTCGTCGCCGTGCCAGCAGGTCAGATCTTCGCGCTGCTCGCCGCGCTCCTGATGAACACGAAGGTGCGCGGCATCGCGATCTATCGCGCCGCGTGGTACCTGCCGAGTATCCTCTCGGGCGTCGGTGTCGCGGTGCTTTGGCGCTGGGTGTTCGATCCCGAGGCGGGATTGATGAACGCGGCGCTGCGGCCACTCTTGGGATTGGTGGGGCTTGCTCCGCCAGAGTGGTTCGGTCGCGACGCAGCCGTGTGGGGGCCGCCTGCCTTCGGCATCATGAGTCTCTCGATGATCGGCGGCACGATGATGATCTATCTCGCCGGACTCCAGAACGTTCCGCAGGACCTTCTCGAAGCGGCCTCGATCGATCGCGTCGGCCGGGTGCGGCGCTTCTTCGTCATCACGCTGCCGATGCTCTCGCCGGTGATTCTCTTCAACGTCCTGATGGCGCTGATCGGCAGCTTCCAGGTCTTCACGCAGGCCTTCGTCATGACCGGCGGCGAGCCCGGCGATCTGACGCGATTTTACGTGCTCTACCTCTACAACCAGGCGTTTGAGTTGTACGCGATGGGGTACGCGTCGGCGATGGCGTGGATCCTGCTTGTCATCATCCTCGTCATCACGCTGATCCTCCTGCGATCGAGCGCCCGATTCGTCTACTACGAGGCGCTCAAGAAGTGAACGCCGAACGGACCGTCCTCTCTCGTCTCACGGCGCACGGGCTGCTGCTCGTCGGAGCGCTGCTGATGCTGCTGCCATTCCTGTGGATGCTGTGCGTCAGTCTGCTGAGCGCCGATCGGGCCCAGGCGGCGACGGTGTCGGGCGATCTTCTTCGACTCCTGCCGACTGACCCGCAATGGCAGAACTACCCCGACGCGCTGTCGCAGATGGGTTCGCGCCGTTGGCAGGGATTCCTCGACGCTCTCGCCAACTCGGTGGTGATCACCACGCTGTGCGTCATCGCCACGGCACTCAGTTCCAGTCTCGTCGGCTTTGCTTTTGCGCGCATGCGGTTCCGCGGCCGCGGACCACTGTTCGTTGTGATGCTGGCGACAATGATGCTGCCCGCGCAAGTGACGATGATTCCCCTCTTTCTACTCTTCCGCCACTTGGGGTGGATCGACACGCTGCTGCCGCTGGTCGTCCCGGCGTTCTTTGGCAACGCGTTTTTCATCTTCATGTATCGACAGTTCATCGCCCAGATTCCCGAGTCGCTCATCGAAGCGGCCGCGATCGACGGGCATGGATGGCTCGGCATCTGGTGGCGCATCGCCCTGCCGCTCTGCCGTCCTGTCACGGCGATCTGCGCCGTCTTCACGTTCATCTACGTGTGGAACGACTTCCTCGGACCGCTCGTGTACCTGCACTCCGACGAACAGGCGACGCTTGCGGTTGCCCTCAACTCCTTTCGCAACCAGTATGGCGGCGTGAACAAGGTGAATCTCCTCATGGCCGCGAGTCTGGTGACGATGGTCCCCTGCATCCTGCTCTTTCTGGCGGCGCAGAAGCAATTCATCGAAGGCTTGGGAAAGGGCGCGGTGAAGGGCTGACATGGCAACCGTTGATCTCACCAACGTCGGAAAGACTTACGAGACCTCTCGCTCGCCCGAAGGCGTTCGCGCCGTGCGCGGCGTCAACCTATCTATCCGCGACGGAGAGTTCGTGGTACTGGTGGGACCTTCCGGATGCGGCAAGAGCACGCTCCTGCGCATGATCGCGGGACTCGAGTCGGTCACCGAAGGAACCCTGTCGATTGACGGTCGCCCCGTCAACGACGTACCCGCGCGCGATCGCGACATCGCGATGGTCTTTCAGAACTACGCCCTGTATCCGCATCTGAACGTCGGGGCCAACATGGCGTTCGGGCTGCAGCGGCGCCGCACGCACGGAAGCCGTATTCGTGCCGCCGTCTCATCGGCCTATCGATCTGCTCGTGCGGCTGAGAGCGGGCGCATCGCAAGTCGCGTGCGGCAGGTCGCCGAAACCCTCGGCCTCGTTCCCTATCTCGAGCGCTTTCCGCGCGAACTTTCGGGCGGCCAGCGGCAACGCGTAGCGGTCGGCCGGGCGATCGTCCGCAATCCGAAAGTCTTCCTCTTCGACGAGCCGCTCTCCAACCTCGATGCCAAGCTGCGAGTCGAGATGCGCATCGAACTGCGGCAACTGCATCGCCAACTCGGCACGACGATGATCTACGTCACGCACGATCAGGAAGAGGCGATGGGTCTCGGTGATCGGCTTGTCGTCCTCAAGGACGGACTGATGCAACAGGTCGATACGCCGACCAACGTCTACGAGCGACCTGCCAACCGATTTGTCGCTTCGTTCGTCGGAATGCCGAGCATCAATCTGCTCGACGGTCGTCTGCATCGCAGCGAGGCGGGCGAACGTTTCGTCGCCGACGGGTTTGCCGTCGATCTGCCGCCCGGCAAGGCGGCGTCAGCGACGCCCGGTCCGATCGGTTTCGGTATTCGTCCTGATCGTGTCCGCGTCGGCGCCGCAGCCGAACGCTGCGCGTGGCGCAGCGAGGCGATCGTCGAAGTCGTCGAGCGTCTTGGCGATCGAACCGATCTTTCGCTTCGCGTCGGACCGCATCGTGTGCTCGCACGATCGCTGCCGGAACATGCACCGCGCGAGGGAGATCGCGTGACCGTGGGATTCGAACCGAGCGAAGGCCATCTCTTCGCCGAAGGTTCTGATGGTGTGCGCATTGGATAGGCGAGATGCGCCGTAGGCGTGTAGTGAGAGGCTCATGGTCCGGTCGTCGGGCGCTGCAGAACGAGCGTCGTATCGGTCGTATCGATGCCCTCAAACCCGTCGATGCCCGGCGATCGAATGCTGATCCAGTCCAGCCAGAACACGATCGGCCCTTCAGGAAGCGAATCGCCCTCCGTCAGGTTGAACGTCCACTCCCAGTGACTCACGACCCTGTCGGTGCTGGTCGAGCCGGCGCTCACCAAGCGAGCGCGACCCTTCGTCGTCACGAGCTCTGGGGCGTTGGGAATGTCGACGAGCCCATCCGTCGCATCGCCCTTGATCGTCACGACACCGTTGTCGACCGATACCGAATGAAGTGTGATGCGCTGGGCGAGTCCAACCATGACTTCGTCGATGCGCAGCGTGGGCACGTCGTCGGTGACATCGACCGAGAACGGCAACGTTTCGCGCCGTGATGTCGAGCCGCAAGTGAGGACAATCGTCACAGTTCCGTCGTAGGTGCCGGGGTCAAGTCCGGTCGCGAGCGAGGTTGGGCCCCAACTCAACGTGCCCGGCCCCAAACTGCGCTGTGTGGAGGCACTTCCACCGACGGCGATCGACAAGCCGCCGATGCGCAGGTCCGTCGTCGTTGCCTCAAGTGATGGCAGCGTGAAGGGAATGCCCCGGGCACTCGAGCCACTGGAAGCCGAAGCCACCCCTCGCACGGTGGTAGCGTTGAACGTGAGTCGCACGCACCGAGCGACCAAGGGTGGACGCACTCGTATCGAAAGATCGATGGACGCGAGCACCGCTCGCTCCGCTTCGTCCGGCGTCATGATCCCTCGCCCGATCGCAGTCACAATCGCTTCTCCCCAGATGGGCGCCCACACGCGAGTTCCTGCTGTGCCGTCAACCAATGACTGCTGGAGCGCGAGCCCATCGCGAGCGATGGCCACCAGAATCGCTGGGTCGAGCGAACCGCTCGCATCGCGATCAAGGAGCGTCGCAACGATCTCCGCC
>JBBQCR010000026.1:0-17143 GCA_038318935.1 Phycisphaerales bacterium | reverse complement strand
GATGTCGCTTCGATTGACCGAGCAGGCGACAAGATCTCCGCTCTTCGCAGAGATCGTCTGGCCAGACTCGGCGGTCACATACGTCGGCACATCAGCGGGGGGCACCGCCGAAAACCATTCTCCAGAATCCCACACGCGCTGCTTCAACAGGCACTTACTCGTACTGATCGCTAAACGCTGTTCGACTCTGTCCGGCAGGCCTGCGAAAGCACCGTCCTTTCGCGATTCGGTCACCACGGTCTGGAACGATTGAGACGCGGGACGTTGCAAACGAACGGCTTCAAGAAGCTGTGCCTTGCTCGGAACCGCATCGTTCCCGTCAGCACTGACGGGCATCGTGCAGGTTGCAGCACACGAGACAACAAGCGAAACCCACAGACCAGAAGCGGCCACGCGAGACGAGATGGATCGGACCGGTTCAGTGATCATGAGTTGTCTCTCGGAGAGGTCGGGGCGGCACTGACGAGTCGAAGGTGATCGTTGCGCGGTCAAGCGTTACTCAGCCTACTTCGTCCCCATGTCAATCGGAATACCGAGTTGACGATACTTCTCACTATATTTCTCGAGCAATCGCTTCTGACGTGAACCGAGGTCGATCGTGCGTCCGTCGATGAACGCAAGGACGACATCGCTGGTGATCTCCAGCGGATCACCGGTGCTCAGGAAGAGCGTCGCGGATTTTCCGGGTGCCAGCGATCCGTAGCGATCGCCGATGCCGCACAGCTCCGCTGGTGAACGGGTAATCGCGGTGAGCGCTTCGTCAGGGCTCAGGCCGTAGGCAGCGGCTGTGCCGGCGTTGTGGGGCAGGTTGCGTTCGTGCGCGGGTTCGGCACCGCTGGCGATTGCGAACCGCACTCCGGCGTCCTTCAGTTTCTTCGGCAGCGAGAAAGGCTCGTCGTATCGCAGATCCGCCCGCCCCGGCAATCGATGAATGCCGTCGACAATCACCGCGATGTCGTGTTGCTTGAAGAGCGGAATGCACTCCTGAAGTCCGCGCCCACCGACGACCACCAGTTGCGACGGTTGCAGACCACGGCGAAGCGCCCACGCTACCGCGGACTCGATCTGACCTTGGCTGCCGGCAGTGATGAAGATTGGGTCCTTGTTCTTGAGGACCCCGCGCATGGCTTCGAAACGCTGGTCTTTGCGAGTCTCGGGAAACGCATCGACGCGATCGAGAGAGGCTGCGGCGTCGGCGAAGAAGCGGTCGATCGCCTCGAGATCCTGCTTGATCTTCTTGGCCTGCTCTTCGGCAGGCTTTTTCGTCCACCACGCGAACACCGGTTCGACGAGCGGCCAGTTGATGACCACGCCGATGTCGCGATCGATTGCCATCTCTTCGATCGTCCAGCCATCGAGCCGCAATGCGCTGGCCCGGCCGCTGATCAGGCCACCCGTCGGGGCTGTCATCGCGAGCAGCACGCCGCTGGCGCGAGTGACTGGAAAAAGATCCGAGTCAGGATTGATCGCCGTTGCCGCGACGACTTCCGGGTGGATCTCTCCAAACTCTGCGCGGTCGTCGGTCGCCTGAACCTGAATCACTTCAATCAAACCGAGCTGCGTCATTGTCCCCATGAATCCCGGGGCGACATGCAGACCTTTGGCGTCGTAGGTCTTCACATTGGCGGGCAGGTCCTTGGGTTCGCCGCTTCCAATGGCCGTGATGACACCGCGATCGAAAAGCACATATCCATCGAGAATCGTCTGCGGCCCGTTCGCTGCAACCGTATGGACCACCGCGTGTGTCACGACAATCGGACGAGCCTGAGGAACAGCCGGGATCTGCGCGGACTGTGCGAAGGTCACGGACGCCAGAACAGCGAGCACCAGATTTGCACTCATCGGCCACCTCCGTTGATCGCGCCGCAGCCGCAATCGCCGGGTCGCGCAGCCGTGGGATCTCCGCCGCGACGGAGCACTTCGAAGTACCAGTTCTCGCGAGTATCGAGCATGCGTGCAAGGAGTCCGCGTTTCGGTGGCGCCTTCGCGTCGTCCATGCGCTCGCTCTCGGTGTCGCTCTTCTCGCGTTCCTTCTTGGCCTTCGCCTTGTCCTCGTCGCGGACGTCGAGAGCCTTTGCAAGAAGCCGTTCGCGTTCGACGCGGACGCTTTCGGCGAGCGTGGCATCCTCGACGCGTGAGAAGCGTCGGATACCGTCGATCCAGGTCTCGTCGGCGCGGGTGTAGACCGACAACGGGTCGCCCGACCAGATCACGAAGTCACCGTCCTTGCCGACCTCGAGCGAACCCATGTGCTCGTCGATGCGGAGTTGTTTCGCTGGATTGAGGGTGACCAGCTTGAGTGCCTCGTGCGGACTGAGCCCACCGTATCGAACCGCCTTCGCCGCCTCGGTATTGAGTCGACGGACAACCTCGTCGGAGTCGGAGTTGAAACTCGTGACCACTCCGGTCCGCTCCAGAATCGCTCCGTTGTGCGGAATCGCGTCGTAGACCTCCATTTTGTAGGCCCACCAGTCGCTAAACGAACTCGCCCCCGCGCCGTGCTTGGCGATGACGTCGGCAACCTTGTATCCCTCGAGCACATGCTGCAGCGTGCCGATGCGAAAGCCATAGCCCTCGGCCATGCGCAGGAGCATCAGAATTTCGTCCTGCCGGTAGCTGTGGCAGTGGATGATGCGGTCGCCGCGCAGGATCTCCGCAACAACCTCCAGTTCAAGATCGGGCCGCGGTGCTGCGATACGCACCTTGTCGGCGTCGCTCAGCTTCGCCCATGCGTTCTGTTGTTGGTCGTAGCTCTTCGCCGAGTCGAACGCGTCGCGAAGAAACATCTCAACGCCCATGCGGGTGTCGGGATAGCGGCCATTCGAGCGCACTGGATTCTCACCCAAGGCAAACTTGATCCCTGGCTTCGCGCCCGCGATCGGAAACGCCGACTCGTCCTCGCCCCAACGAATCTTGATCACGCTGTTGCGTCCGCCGATAGGGTTCGCGGAACCGTGCAGTTGATTGACGGCGACGAGTCCACCCGCGAGTTCGCGGTACCAGCCGATCGCCTCGGGATCGATCACGTCGCCGATCCAAGTCTCGGCCGTATTCGCCTGCGTCCATTCGTTCACGCCACCATCGATCCCGGTGTGGCTGTGGCAGTCAATCAATCCCGGCGTGACGTGACGGCCAGTGGCGTCGATGACAAGTGCACCTTCCGGCGCAGCCAGGCTTCTCCCGATGGCCGTGATCTTCCCGCCTTCGATCAGGAGATCGCTGTCCTTCAAGATCTCGCTCTGGCCCTCGGTCCAGATTGTCGCGTGCTGCACAAGAACCGTCTGTTGGACCGGCTTCTTCGCCAGTCCGTACTCGCCGAAGGGAAAGGGCAACGGACGCTCAGAGAGTGCTCGCTTGGCGGCGAGTGCCTCCGCACGGACCTTTGCCTGTTCAGCCTTCTTTGCAGCGTCTTCAGGCTTCTCAGGGTCGAGCGGCGAGGCATCGACGTGTTCAAGACGAAACGCGATCGACGATCCATCCGCGGCCTCGGCGCGACCGTCCGCCACCATGCCGATCGCGACGCCGCTCGCTCGCCACGATCCTTCACGGCCAAGGATTGCCCCGTCCAGCGTGCACGCAAAACGATCGCCGTCGATCCTGAACGGCCGCACGACCGTGCGTGTGCCGTCCGGGCGAAGGAGTGTGAGGGTCTGCTCCTTGCGATTCACCTCGCCTTGCATCGGAGGGCGACCCTCCATCACCAGTTGGCAGCGACCCTCGAGCGAAAAGACCGGCGCGAGATCCACGTCGTGTCGCTTGCCCGCGACCCAGACCGCTCGGATGGGACCGGGTTCGTGTTCGTCGTCGCCGAAGATCGCTCCATCGACAAGCACCACGTTGGCGAGCTTGCCGGCTTCGATGGTGCCCAGACTCGACGCGAGCCCGAGCAACTCCGCCGGCGTACTCGTGACCGCCGCAAGGGCGACGTCTTCGGCCAGTCCATGTTCGATCGCAACGCGAACATTGGCGCGAAAGTCCTTGCGGTCCTCGAGCTTCGCCGAGGTGAACGCGAAGCGGACATTGCTCTTGGCGAGTCGTGCTGCATTGGTGGGTGCCAACTCCCAAGTCATCAGGTCACGAAGGCCGAGGGATTCCGACTTGGCGATACCGACGACGTCGGGAGTGCGCGGATACCGCACCGGAACAAGCAGAGGAGCACCGAGGAGCTGGAACTGCTCGATACGCCGGAACTCGGTGCCGCTCCCCAAGAGCATCGGCGCAAGACCCAACTCCTTCGCAACGCGAGCCTCGCGTAGCAGGTCTTTTTCATCGGTCGCGTCGAGCAGGATCGGCTTCGATCCGTTGGCGAACGGAGCCAGCGCCGCCAGTGCCGTCGCGTCGATCGGCGGTTCGTTACCGCTCGGGTTGGTGCGCCACGCCTCCGAGGATTGCTCGAACCAACGGGCGTCACGGATGGTCTGTCGCTGCAGCGCAAGCGCACCGATGAGGGCGCCAGGATAGGTGGCATTCTCCCAGGCGCCGCCGTACTCGGTCGCAATGAACTGGCAACTGTTTGTCTTCAGCGACTTGGCGCGGGCTGCATTGTCATCGAGGAGAATCACTTCGCCGGAGCCGCGGAAAATTCCGTCCTCCGGCAAGAGCTGGGCGGTCGCGAAGCCAAGAGAACGCAGCGAATCACGCGTCTCCTTGGTGAGCGGTGGAAGATCCGACACCGACACTTGCGGTGTGACCTTGCGATTCCAGTGCGCTCCCTTGGACGCCGCTGCAGCGGCCTGGGCGGGGGCACTGTCGAGGAGCAGCGCCGGCTCAACGAACGCGGCGTAGAGCGTCAGCCCTTCGCAGTTCCACGTGCGGTACCCGGCCGGGATCGCGAGTTCGGCGCCACCGACGGCTTCGATGCGACCGTTGGAGACGAGTACCGTCGCCCGTTCGAGGACTGTTCCCGGCTTGACGATGACCTTCGCACCGACAATCGCCTGCGGGCCGGGGTCCGACTCCCGCATGCCGTTCGCGGGTGCCACTTGGGGTGACGGGTGGGCCGCCGCGAAAGTGACTGGAGCGCACAGGAAGAAACACGCTGCGAGGGAGCTCTGGTGGATCGTCACGTCCACGATTGTTCCACAAAAGCGAGCGCGACGGACTCAATGTCCGTCGCGCTCGATCGACTCCGACAACGATGATGTGGGTCAGTCGCGATCCGAGGTCTGATCGCCGTCCGTCTGCCCGAGTTCTTCGAGCAGGCGATTCATCGCAGTCGCCAACTTCTCGTCGGTCTCGTAGGTGCCTGCCTCAATTTGAGCCTTGATTTCCGCGACCTTCTCGGCGCGGATCGGAGGCATCGAGCGGAGGCTGTCGAGGTACCGAGCGTGATCCGACACTTCGACGCGATCTCGCACGTCAGCACGGCGCTGCGGCTCCGAAGCCGCCGTCGTCGCGTTTCGGGCATTCGTCTCAGAGGCCGTTCGGCCGATGCCGCTAAGACCGCTGAAGCCCGAGGTGATACCGATGTTGCCGATGTCAGGCATGGAGCGATACTCCACCGCGAGGGCACCGTAGAATGCCCCGAAGCGGTTCGAAAGGAAACTCTGCGCAACCGTCCTGGCTACCGACTTGGGGCGAAGACCGATTGTTCGCAATCGATCCCCAGTGTCCTGCCTGGTTTGCTGCCCGGCAATGTGATCGGCGGATCCGCGCATTGCTCTTGAAGTTTGAGCGCATGCGTACCACTGCCATAACCAACCGATGGCGAACGACTTGCAAGAGTGTCCCAACGAGGTCCTCTGAATGACGGGTTTCCGTCGAGGAGCAGTTTTCGATGGCTGGTAATACTCGACCTCTCGCCTCCGCGAGTGCCTTGTTATGGGCGTTGGCCCTTGGTCTGCTCGCGCAACTTTTTTCAGCGACTCCTGCGCTGGCGCAGTTTCCAACGCTGCCGTCCAAGCCGTCGAGTTCGCCGCCGGCGAGTCAGCCCGCGCCCGCCAAACCCAAGCCAGCGACGAAGCCCAAGCCATCTCCCGACCAGTTGTGGGAGCCGGGTGATGAAGTGATTCCGCCGAAGCCGCTGCCCGGGGGTCGATCACCTGGCAACGCCAATCCTGCCCCCGGAAGCAAGGAATCGGATGTGGTCGACGCCGGTGGTGACGATCAGACTCCGTCGTGGTCGGTGCTGCTGATGACCTTCGTCACCGACGATCACGTCAAGTCGGCGAACAGCTCTCGCGAGCGAATCGCTGCTCGAATTCCACAACTGCGGGATGCGTTCGTGCGGCGAGTCTCCCAAGGCTCGGTTGTCCTTGTCGGCAAGTTCACCGGTCCGAGCGATCCGGCGGCCCAGGCGAAGTTGAAGGAAGTGAAGCAACTTGTCGTCGATGGGCAGCGACCTTTCCCAGGCGCCATGCTGACTCGCACCAGCACCGATACCAGACCGCCGGGCCCGTTTGACGTGAAGCAGTTGCGAGCCAGATTTCCCGACGTGAATCCGCTCTACAGCTTGCAGGTCGCGGCCTGGAGCAGCTTCGGCGAGAAGTCGCTCACCCGAAAAGACATCCGGGCTTCCGCCGAGAAGTACTGCAAAGAACTTCGCGCAAAGGGATTCGAAGCCTGGGTGCACCACGATGACGACACGGTCATCAGCATCGTCACCGTTGGCCATTTTGATCACAACGCCTACGACTCCAAGAGCACGCTCTTCTCTGGCGAAGTTGAAGCGCTCATGCGGAAGTTCCCGCGGAGCCTCGTGAACGGAGAAGAAGTCCTCATTCCGCTTGATCCCAAGGAAGATCCCAAGAAGCCTGGCGTGAAGACCAGGCCTCAAGGATGCAGACTGGTCGAGATTCCCAAATGACAGCGTCCGTCGTCGCACGAGTTGAAACGCGAAGTCAGATCCTCGGACAGGATCGTGCCATCGCGTCCTTGAAGCGCTCGTTGGCCGGCGGGCACGTGCATCACGCATGGATCCTCCACGGCCCGTTTGGTGTGGGAAAGTGCACGACCGCGATGGAGTTCGCGAGACTCCTGCTGGACCCATCCACCGCAGGCCACGACATCGAGTCGTTCAGGGCCCCGAGCGGTACGCGCGTCGACGAACTGATAAACGCCCAATCGCATCCCGACCTGCACGTCATTCGCAAGGAGCGCGCGGAGGACTCCGCAATCGCGTCGGTGCGGGACAAGAAGCAGACCAACATTCCGGTCGATCTGTTGCGCGAGTTGATGCTCGGCGGATCGGTCGATGGGAAGTCCTTTGACGGGCCGGTGTGGAAGACGCCGTATCTCGGACATCGCAAGGTCTTCATCATCGACGAAGCGGAATTGCTGGACGCCGTCGGTCAGAACTCGCTGTTGAAGACGCTTGAGGAGCCGCCGCCGGGAACGTTCATTCTGTTGATCACGACGCGCGAGGATCGGTTGCTGCCCACGATTCGCAGCCGTTGCCAGCGGGTTGCGTTCGCCCCGCTCGACGATCGTTCGATGGGGCTGTGGCTCGACCGAGCGAAGCTGGATCTCAACGACGAAGCAGCCGCATGGATCGCGCGTTTCGCGGAAGGTTCGCCTGGACTCGCGACGATCGCTACCAAGCACGACGTGCATCTATGGGCTCAAGAACTCGCAAAGCCGCTGGCGGATCTCTCACGCGGAGTATTCGTCGCTGGCCTTGGTGATCGAATGGCGGAGCTGATCGGTGCATGCGCGGAACTCGTCGTCAAGGAGAACGCCCGTGCCAGCAAGGAGGCGGCGAATCGTCTCGGTACGCGTCTCCTCTTCGGAGTGCTCGGACGAACTGTTCGCGACGCTATCGCCGCGAGCGTTTCGCAGCGAGCCTTCGATGACGCCGAGTCCTGGAGCGCGGTGGCCGATCTCATTGCCGAGGCCGACGAGCAGATCCGCCGCAACTTGAACCTGAAGCAAGTGCTGGCGCTCTTGGTTGCGCGATGGGTCGCGGCGCGCGAGCGCGTGCCGCCAAAGGTGAATCGCTGACATGGCAGCGGGACTTGAGATCGAACGAGTATGGCTCCTGAGCGGGTTTCCGGAGATTCCCGCTTCTGTGCTCGCGCAGACCGAGCGTTGGGAGATCGAGCAGGGCTACCTGCCGTTGCTGGCGGACCGCGCGGGCGAAGAGTTCCCGGAAGGCCGCATTCGCCGCATTCAAACCGGTGATCAACGAGTCATCTGCCGGCACACCATCAAGCGCGGTACTGGCATCGTTCGCGAAGAGATCGAGCGCGACATGGAGGAGTGTGAGTTCATGCGGCTCTGGCCCGCGACGTTGGGACGCCGGATCACGAAGCGACGTTGGCGCATGCCGGTCGATGGTTTGCTGTGGGAACTCGATGTCTTCCATGAGTTGCCGCTGGTCATGCTGGAGGTCGAGTTGCCGGCCGAAGACACAGTGATCTCCATGCCGAAGTGGCTTCAGGAACGAGTGATTCGTGAAGTGAGCAGCGATCCGCGCTATCGCAACGCGGCGCTCGCGATCGAGGGAATTCCGGCGAGCGCCGAAGGGCCGCCCTGTCGGCCGAAAGAAACACCATGATCAGTTCTGTCCGTCCGACCGTGGTCATCATCGGCGGTGGATTTGGCGGCATCAACGTGGCGAAGCGACTGTCCCGCGCGAACGTCAACGTGGTGCTGCTCGATCGCAGCAATCATCACCTCTTTCAACCGCTGCTCTACCAGGTGGCGACTGCGGTCCTCACGCCTGCGGACATCGCCTTTCCGATCCGCCGCATTTTCCGCCGGCAGAAGAACGTGACGGTGTATCGCGCCGAGATCGTCCGCATCGATCTCGCGCGCTCGGTCGTCGTCCAAGAGGATGGCACCGAGACACGATTCGATTGGCTGGTGATCGCCGCCGGCGCCGGGCAGTCCTACTTCGGGCATCCCGAGTGGGAAGCCGTCGCGCCTGGCATGAAGACGATCGAGGACGCTTCCCGCATTCGCGGCCGCGTGCTTCAGGCGTTCGAAGACGCGGAGGCTGAAAGCGATCCGGAGGCCCAGCAAGCCCATCTTCGCTTTGTTGTGGTGGGAGGAGGTCCGACCGGTGTGGAACTCTCGGGCGCGATCAAGGAACTCGCGGTAGACGCGATGGATCCTGACTTCCGGCATTTCGATGCTGAGACCGCCCATGTGATCCTGATTGAAGCTGGTCCGCGGTTACTGAACGCGATGTCGGAAGCGAGCTCGCAAGCAGCACGCGATGCGCTCGAGCGCATGGGCGTCGAGGTACGGCTCAATACGCGTGTCACCGGCGTTGACGAAGGCGGAGTGCTCATCGGCAGCGAGCGCATTCGCACCGATACGGTCCTCTGGGCAGCGGGTGTCGAAGCGAGTCCGCTGGCGAAGTCACTCGGCGTTCCCTTGGATCATTCCGGCCGGATCATCGTGAAGCACGACTGTTCACTGCCCGGGTATCCGCGCGTGTTCGCCATCGGCGACGTTTCCGCTGCAACCTGCGCAACGACGAAGACGCTGGTCCCCGGCGTCTGCCCTGCGGCAGTCCAGATGGGCAACTACGTCGGAGATCTCATCGCGAAGGAAAGCAAGTTTGGCCTGAGCGACACCCGTTCGGATTCGGCAGCCCGTGTGGGATTCAGCTATTGGGACAAGGGAACGCTGGCGACGATCGGTCGTGCCAAGGCTGTCGCTGATCTGGGCAAGCGACACTTCAAGGGCTTCTTCGCTTGGCTTCTCTGGGGCTTCGTGCACATCTTCTTTCTCATCGGCTTTCGCAATCGCGTGTTCGTCGCACTCGGTTGGGCTGTGAGCTACATGCTGTTCACGAAGGGCTCGCGGATCATCCTTGGTGATCCACGGAGTCGCGTCCTGCACCGAATCGCCGGGCCGATTTCTCCCCGAGCCGAACCGTGAATGACTGTGATCTGCCCCCCCTCTCTGGTCCAGTCGCTATGAGAGTCGGGTTGATTTCGTCAGTTGCATGATTCCACGCTTGCCGCGACGGAGCGAAGGGGCGCAGCCCCGAGCGGAGCAGCGGCAAGCGTCGCCGCGAATTTCGCTGGGGGAGTGTATCCAAGCGAGCTGTGCGGACGCTCGTGGTTGTACTCGTTCCGCCAATACGCGGTCAGCGCTCGTGCCTCCGTCAGGTCGGCGAAGATCTCCGCGTTCAGCAGTTCGTCGCGGAAGCGACCGTTGAAGCTCTCGCCGAATCCGTTCTGCCACGGACTTCCCGGCTCGATGTAGAGCGCTTTCACGTCCGCGACCTTCAGGAACTCGCGAATCGCCTTGGCGATGAACTCGGGACCGTTGTCGCTTCGAATGTGCTTTGGCACCCCGCGACTCTTGAACAGTCTGACCAGGATGTCGAGCACGTCGTTGCTCGTCATCGAGCGAGCGACCTCGAGTGCAACGCACTCGCGCGTGAACTCGTCGACGATCGTCAGCCATCGGAGCGTGCGGCCTCGCTCGTCCGTGTCGTGGACGAAGTCCCAGCACCACACGTCGTTCATCCGCTCCGCACGTTGTCTTGTGACTCCGTTGGCGCTGACGCCCAATCGCCGCTTCTTTCGGTGTTTCCGCGGCACACCGAGCCCCTCGCGCCGCCACAGCCGATAGATCCGCTTGTGATTGACGAGCCAGCCCTCGAGACGGAGCCGACCGCAGACCATGCGGTATCCGCGCCGAGGATGGCTGCGCACGAGATCGTTGATCCGCGCCACCAGCGGCGCGTCGTCACGCGCCGCGCGCTCAACATATCGTTGCGTCGACCGATGCTGCCTGAGCGCCCGGCACACGCGTCGCTGCGAATACTTCAGATGCCCCGTCACGTGCTTCACGACCGTCCTCCGCCGTGAGGGGCTTGCGGTTTTCCCAGGTAGTCGTTCGCCTCCTTGAGGATCGAGATGTCGATCGCCTGGTTCGCGACGACGCGCTTGAGGCGAGCGTTCTCGACCTCGAGTTCCTTGAGGCGCTTCGCCTCCTCGGACTTCATGCCGCCGAACTGGTTCCGCCAGCGGTGGTAGGTCTGCTCGCTGACCGTGAGGTGCTGGATGACCTGCGCCACCGTCTTGCCACTGGCAAGCATGGCGTCAGCCTCACGCAGTTTGTTGATGATCTGCTCAGGTGAATTTCGAATCCGTTTCATCTTGGAGAGTCTCCGAAGCCCGACCGGGGCTCATCGGGACTCTCATAAGGACTGGCTCGGATTTTGGGGAGCAGGTCAACTGGATCGAGGAGTTGCTTCGCGAATCCATGCACGGCGCGATCGTTGTCACGCCACCACAGGTGACACTGCCCGTACTGAAGGACGCTGTTGCGGTCGATGCGATTCGAGCGCATCGCCAGCGGGCCGTGTGTCCTCGTCGCGCTGCGATGAACCTGAATGTCAGCCCCTCAGTTCTCTCGAGGACGGCAGGTCGCCGGTGCTCGAGAGTCCGAAGACGCGAAGGAACTCTCGGGTCGTGCCGTACAGCATTGGACGACCGACTTCTTCGGCACGACCGACAATGCGAACGAGTCGACGATCCATCAGACTCTTGAGCACCTCGCCACACGCAACGCCGCGGATGGACTCAAGGTCGGCACGAAGGAGCGGTTGTCGATACGCGATGATCGCGAGCGTCTCGAGCGCCGCCTGGCTCAGCCGCGCCTGCTGTCGTTCGCCGCGCAGGCGAGCGAGGAGGGGACCAAAGGCCGGGAGCGTGAGCATCTGAAAGCCGGCCGAGATAGCCTCGATGCGGAATGCTCGGCCTGTGGCTTCGTACTCGGCGTTGAGCTTGGCGACAACATCGCCAAGCCTTTGCGATGCAGACTTGCGAGCGCGGGCAGTGGCCGGATCGTCGGAGGGGATCTCCGCATCAGCGTCGTTGTGCGTGCCCTTCGGCTCCACCGGTGCAGCGGCTCTGGCCGGCTTTCGCTTTGAAGCTGCGGCGGCAACTGTCGGCATCAGGCCAAGCAGCTCGATCAGTCGCGCCTCGTTCAGTGGACGATCCGCCGCGAGCAGAAGGACTTCAAGGCGCTGCTCAAGTGACATGTCGCCGCAGGCGGGTCCTGCAGCGATGGCGTCGTGAGCGAACGCGTCAGCGTGCGGGCCAGCGTCTTCTGCGGTCGAAACCATGGTCCGAAAGCTACCACAGCCAGAGCAACCCGCGTGCGAGTGAAACCAATCGTCAGAGCGGTTGCGTCGATTTGAGCATGCGTCGCGACAGGCTGGTTACGGAAGCGTCAGCGACGGGCGACCGCGACTTTCGTGGCGGCGAGCTTCTGAGCACGCTCCAGTCGCTGGCGCTCGTCGGCGCTGTTGTTCCCAACCTCAATGACCTTGGCACGGGCATCGGCGTAATCGCGATCGGCTGCGGCGCGATCGATGGTGCTGGCATCCTCGGCGCGGTCGGTGAGGAGCGTGAGTTGCGTTCCCTGCATCTGAGCGAAGCCGCTGTCAACAAGAAACGTCTTGGTGCTTCCTTCCGCGAGTTCGACTCTCGCCGTCCCGACGCCGAGGGAAGTGAGAAACGGGCTTGCCCCGGTCATCACGCCACGCTGACCGTCCCACGCCTCAAAAGTGACGTAGGTAGCGTCCGCTGTGAGGACTGACTGGCTGGGAGTGACGATGGAGCAACGGAAGGTAGCAGCCACAGATCAACCTTTCGAGAACTTCGAACCCAGTCGAGCGCTGGGTCGGGGCAAAGATCATACCGCGAGTCATGCACGGAGTCCCCGCTCACGTCGCTCCCACCAGGGAGAGTCAGCGATGCGAGGCTCAGCGGTTTGTGGCGAAAGTGAGCTGGGCTGCTCAACCTCGCTTTCCAAAGCACGTTCGCCACAGGCGATCAGATGCACGCAGAGCAGGGGGGCCAACTCGTGATCGACGTGCGACACAGCGCAGCGTTCGACCGCCGGTGGCCGCGACCGAAACAGTCGAGGCTCGTGAGGGGGAAAAGAAAGAAGCCATGACCGGGGGGAACCGGTCATGGCTTAAGGATCGGAGGGGGCAATCAATCACATGCTGAGGTGGGTCAGCGGAGCGATTGATCGCAGCTTCTTGCTGCCGTCTTCTCAGGCTCGACGACGACGTCCGATGCCAGCGAGGCCGGCGACGCCGAGGAGAGCCATCGCACCCGGTGCCGGAACGCGAGCGACGAAGACGCTCGTGAACGAAGCAGACGAGTTCGCCTCAAGCACGAACTGAAGCGTGACCTTGAGATCGGAACCGAGGTCCGGGCCAGCGAGGCTCGGGATCGGATTGCCGAAGGACTCGAAGCCGAGGCTGGAGCTACCCGGATCAGTACGGGTGGCGCCGAAGCCAGGGGAGTTGAAGAGCGACGCAATGGTCGACGCGCCGGTCGAACCGACCCACGCGGGGAGTTGATCATTGCTCGAGATGCCGCCCGGACCGGTCGTCGTGAGACCACCGCTGACCGAGCCACCGTAGACCGTGCTACCGAGCAGCGCGGTCGGCAACGAAACGGAGATTTCGAACACGATGGCGTTCGCAGACAGGTTCTGGATGACGTAGTTGCCGGCGGTGAACGCCTGCACTCCGCCAGTAACTGCCTGGTTGTTGGAGGCGTTGAAGTTCCAGCTCAGCAGCCAGCCACCGTTACCGTCGAGCAGATTGCCCTGGTAGTTGAACACGGAAGCGAGGTTGGTTGCGGAGCCAGAGAGACCCTGACTCTGGCCGTTGCCGTCAGCAGTGACGCCAAGCGTCACCGTGGGGCCGTCAGCCGAGGCAGACATGGTCGCGGCGGCCAATGCGCAGGCCGCTGAAGCGAAAAATGCGCGAGTACCAAGACGGAGCATAGTTATTCCCTCCCTCAATCCTTCTCTTGAGCTCAACGGCGGATGCCGTCTCGCTCTTTGGTTTCGGATCAGCCCTTTTCCCGAGGACCTCACCGGTCGTTCTCTGCAGCCGAGACAAGATCTCAGCCACAGGTCTTTCAAGCTTGTCGTCCGTCTCGATTGGTCGGTGCGGACGAACGTCCGATCACCGACCAACCGAGGGAACGTTGTCTAGATGCCTGACTCGTTCTGCCGCACCGTGGATCGACCTTGTGGAAGGTCCTTGGAGCAGCAGAGGGGAATCAGTTGCGGCGACGACGGCTTCCACCGACGAGACCGAAGGCTGCGACCGCGAGCGCACCAGGCGTCGGGACCACAACGAAGAGGCTCGTGAAGGAGGCAGAGTCACCGGCAGTGAGCGTGAACTGAAGACGGATGGCGATGTTGGTCGTCACCGCGCCGTACGGCTGGGCCGGAATCGGACCACCGAACTCAGCAGGCCCGATGGTGGCACTTTGGAACGCACCAGCGGCGGCCGAGGCACCAGCCAGCAGTGAGCCAGCGAGGTTGCCGCTCGAGAAGTCAGGAGCGACATCGGTGTAGGCGCGATAGATCGCGGTCCCATCGGGCGTCGAGGAAACCTCGGCGCCGTCACCGGTGAGGTCCGTGACGGTTCCCGTGATGCTGCCACCGATCACAGTGCTCGCGAAAGCCTGATTGATCGGAAGCGAAACATCCAAGAAGAACGTCTGCGTCTGGCCGCTCGTGTTGGTCACAACGAGGTTGCCGACGATGAACGGATCCGGATTGACCAGCAATCCCCAGCTCAGCGAGAAGCCAGAGGTATTGAACGGATCGGAGACGGTGCCCTGGTAGCCGAACGTGCTATTGCCGTTCGACCACGAGCTGCCCGTCGTTGCCGCGTTGTACTCGTATTGCGAGCCCGCGACACCAAGCCGAATATTCAGGTCCGGCAGAACAGTGGTGTCGGCAGACGCGGTCGCAGAAGCGAACGCGGCAATCGAGCAGCCACACACGGTAGCGATTGAAAGTCTCTTGACGACGGACATATGACCCCTTCCTCCGATGAGGTCCGCCCGTGCTCCCTCCCAAGGAGCACGAACGAATTTTTTTATGGCGGTGCCTTGGCGCCGCTCTTTTCCCAGTCGGAAGGTATCACGACCTTCGGGGGGTCGCAAGGGAAACTGTCGGGTTTCTTTGATGTAGGGGGCAGACCCAACGTCTTTTGAACACTGGAGTTGTTCCGAGAACTTGCCCGTCTTGGACGAAAGTGCTCGAGATCAGAAGTCTTGGCAGCAAAAGGACCTATTGCGCGATCGCACACGCACCCGAAACCGGACCAGCGGGAGCTCGGCTCCCGCGACCAAGGGACGCAAAGTCGCCCATCTCGGGCCGCATCCACTCGCTGAGAGCTGCCCGCATCGCGTCCAAGGTAGGGGCAGTTCGAATCGCTTCCTTTAAAGGATGGACGTGCCCCATCGTCTTCCCGTACCACGAAATTCGCCGCTGCATCGACAGAACGCCGTGCCGCTCAGTCTGATAACGCTCAACGAGGTCGATGTGGCGTCGGACCGCCTCGAACTTCTCGAACAGGCTGGGCTCGGGGCCTGGGTCCCCGGTATTGAGCAGCGCGAGCGCTCGCCGGAAGAGCCAAGGCGTTCGGAGGGCGGCTCGGCCGATCATCACCCCCGCACAGCCTGATCTGGCGAGAAGGATCGGGACCTGCTCGGGTTCGCTGATATCGCCGTTGCCGATCACCGGGATATGGCGGACGGCGGCAACGACCTCGCCGATCGCATCCCAGTCCGCCAGGCCGCTGAACATCTGCACCGTGTATCGACCGTGGACGGTGACGGCGGCGATCCCCGCCTCCTCTAAGGAGCGGGCCAAGGACGGCGCTACCCGGTGCTCGGGATCCCAGCCGAGTCGCATCTTGGCGGTTACCGGCACGCGTCCGTTCGAATGGCGATCCACCGCTCGGACGATTCGCTCCGCAAGGCGGACCGTCGAGTCCGGATCGCAGAGAAGCAGCGACCCGCCGTTCTTCTTGGCAACCTTGTCCACGGGACAGCCCATGTTGATGTCAATAAGACTCGCTCCGTGATCGATCGCCCACAGGGCCGCCTCCGGAAGCGGATCTTCGCTGTTCCCGTAGAGCTGCATGCCGCAAGGCTGATCGAGGCCGTTCGTCGAAGCCAACTCCAGCGTCCGATCCGATCCTTTGAGGATCGCCCGGCTGTTCAGCAGATCCGTTGACGCGAGTCCGACTCCGCCCTGTTCCCTACAGAGGATGCGAAACGGCAAATCGCAGTGGCCCGCAATGGGGGCCAGCAGCAATGGTGACGCGAGTTCAAGGGGACCGATGCGAAGAGCAGCCACGGCTCGGATCATACGGATCCGGGCCGGCGAATCACTGGCTGATCCCGAAGATCAAGACTGCCGGCGAGATCAGGGCGCGGGAGCCTCCGCCCACTGTCCTCGCTCAACCGACCAATCGTTGCCGAAGAAGCCAGCGAGCCGCACGCCTCCGACTCCCTTCAGCAACGTGTCAGCCGACATCACCGTCAGGTCGGGATAACCAACGCCGCTCACGAAGTACGGCATCCGCGTCGTCAGCCGCACGCCCGCGGGCCCAGTTCCAGCGACCACTCCGACGGAGGCTGTCTGGCTATCGGCGCGTGGGTAGACGAAGACGCATGCAAGGTCGGTCCCCGCCATCTCCCTGTCGCCGATCTTGATGGAGCCGTTTTTTACCAGCACCGGACACTGTTTGAGAAGCAGAGGCCACGCGGTGTTGGACTCGGCGTTTCCATAGAGGACGACGCTTCGGTCGGCGAAGGCCGCAGCATCGAAGGTGCTGTCAGACAAGATGGTCACGGCGCCATTGCCGCGGTACCAGAATGTCTCGGCGTCGTAGCGAGCCTTTTCCATCAACAAGGCGTCCATCGCATCATCCCCGGCGGTTCCGTAGACGAACACCATCTGCCGACGGAACGCATCCTTGAATGGCCCGCAGCGATCCGCCGATTTCAAGTTCTCCCCTGGGGCCGCGCCTGCCTTCCAGGAATCGCCCTCGCGCACGAGCCAAAGGGGACTTGAACCCGAGAGATTCGTATCGATCGTCGTGTCGTCGAGGGTGACGCTGATGGGGCCTGCGTCGAGCGGCGGTTCCAAGGACAGGCGCGTGATATTTACAGTCGTGCCGCTGATCGTCCGCTTGCCGACATCCAACGCCACCGAAACGGAACTCGTACGCATGGCATCCCGCTGGGCGTCGATGGTGAGCCAATCGCACTGGGCGGAAACACTGGGAGTCGCTGTCGCGAATTCGATGCGATCGACCGCGGTCGGGTCAGCCAACGAACGCTCGTCGAAGAACTGCATCATCGGTGGCCAATCGACGCATTCGTTCCCCCACCAGTGGCCCGCG
>JBBQCR010000025.1:0-17377 GCA_038318935.1 Phycisphaerales bacterium | reverse complement strand
CACGGTCGATCCGCGATTGAAGGTCAAGGTCGTGCGGCTCAGCGACTACCTTGCCGAGCAATCGATGATGCTCACCAGTTTCATCCAGGGCATCGGCTTCTTCATCGCTGGCCTGATGGCGCTCGGCGCCCTGTTCGGAGCCCTGAACACCATGTACAGCGCGGTTGCGGGACGAACGCGAGAGATCGCCACGCTGCGTGCCTTGGGCTTCGGCGCTGCGCCCATCGTTCTGTCGGTGATGCTCGAATCGATCGTTCTGTCCCTCATGGGAGGTGCGCTCGGCGCGGCCTTGGCCTATTTCGCCTTCAACGGCTTTCAGGCGTCGACCATCAACTGGCAATCCTTCAGTCAGGTTGCCTTCGCGTTCGCAGTGACTCCGCCGCTCCTCATCACAGCCATCGTGTGGGCGGCGTTGATCGGGATGTTGGGTGGACTGTTCCCCGCGATCCACGCGGCGCGATTGCCGATCGCGAGTGCGCTCCGCGAAGGGTGATACGAATCACGCTCAGTCCCGGTCGGGACGGCTCAGAGCGAACCCATTGGCCTCGCGAGCCCCAGATGATGGCGGTTCATGGCGGTTCATGGCGGCTCACGCTGGCCACATTCTGGGCAGGGCGTGGCGAGATCCATGCTGCGTCGGTCGTATCCACACTTGGGGCAGCGGCTCTTTCGGAGACGCAGTCGCGTTCTCACCGCGGCAAGCACGCGCAGTTCCCATGGAATCCCCAGCATCGCGGCAACCAGCCAGAGCGGCACGCTTGCAACGTGGAAGACGGCCTGGCTTCCCGCGCGCTGGTACCAACCGAGGTCGCCGATGCGCCATTCGTCGAGTCGAGTCAGGTGCCAACGATCGTCCAATGAAAGCTCGCGATCGGCAATCGCGGGCCGCCAGATCCACGCAGACTCGGGCGCGACTTCCGTCGCGGTGGACGAACCGATGGGAACAACCGCGCTGAGCGACTCGGTTTCCATCGCCTCGAACCGGCCGCGATGGAGACGAACGATTCGATTCGTGCTGTGCAGTTCAGCCATTCCCGATGCCGGGATCGGAACCCACGCATGGGCGGTGCCAGACCATCCGACGGACCTCCAGAAGCTGAAGATCGCCGCAGCGCCCACGCTTGCCGACGCCGCAATCGAGGCGGCAACAAGGATCTTGCTGATGCGGAACGTCACGTCGCGACAGAGACTACCCGTTCGGCACAGAGTTGGCACGTTCGAGTGCTCGCACCTCTAGTTGCGTGGTGATCGAGAGAACCACCGCGCAGTTGGACGGGCGGGAGAAGCTCAGGACATGGCCGCGACAGCAGCCACTGGTGTTCGGGAGTGCGCATTCGACGCGTATGCGACGTCGCGTTGTTCAGCGAAGCTCGTCGTTCTTCAACTCTTGACTCCTGTGGCGGACATCGAGCACGAGCGTGCGCCCGGCGTCATCGGTAGACCACACACGCTGGCGCACCATCGCAACGCTTTCGAAATCCAGTTGCACGACGTACGGAACGACCCGGTCGCCTTCGTAGCCCTTCAGGTCAAGTTGCAGGGCACGGCCGTCGAGCAGGATCGCATCGCCCTCATACACGCCGCCACCTTCCGACAACGCGAGGCAGCGCAGGGCGCTGGTGCCGGTGTGGTGAAAGAGGTACACGTCGAGCAGGTGCCGTGGCTCGCCGTTCTTGCTCGGCGCGAGCACTCGTGCGTAGATGCCGTCGGCGTACGGCACGTACTCAAAGGTCGTTTGCATGGGCAGGGCATCTCCGGAGGTCCAAGTCAGGCTGCTCTCCACCGTGGTCGCCGACGTGGTTTTCGCAGTAGTCTGCCCGGGCGTCTCCCACATGCGACCGAGGAGTGGCTCGAGGGCCTTGAGGTACTCCGAGGGTTTCGGCAACGCTGCGGCGGCGCGCGTGCGCGGGGTGGTGGACGGCGCGACGCGCACCCGGTCCCACGCAGCGAGTGGCGCATAGTCCGCAGGACCGGTCGCCTCCAAGAGCTCGTCGTGGTACCTGTCGGGGCCGTCGAATGTCCAGCGCGATTTCAGCGCGCGGCGAGCGCCCGTCTGGTGCATGTCGATGAGAGCTTCCGCGGTTTTGCCGTCGAACGTGATCGTGCCTTCGAACAGACTTCGCGCGAATGGGTTCAGGCCCAACACGCAGACCTTCTTGCGACCCGGGTGCCAGTACAAGACTCGCAGTTCGCGCCACGGATCGCCTGACGCGGCAGAACCGTCGGTCATCACACGCATCGAGTGCTGGCCTGGTCCCCAGTACCACGTGTCGAACATGCTCGTGTCGGCGTGAACCGTCGTCTTCCACTCGCCGGGCATCATGCGCGCGAAGGGAGCCATCGGGTCGGCGAGCGTAATAGCGGTGACGGGTGCGAGCTCTTGTACCGGCGCGGCACCGGAAGTCTTTTCTTGCGAGGGAGTGCAGGCGTACAGCGCGGGGATGAGCGATACCGCGAGAAGGGTGTGATGGGATGGCACGACGGTTCAGCGTATGACGGCGGACGGCAGCCCAATGTCACAGTCGTGGCACAGGTCGGATACGGATCAGGGCTTGACGCGCACCAGAGTCTGCGTGCCTCGGACATGCAGCATTCCCCAGTCGCGAAGTGCTGCGAGGACGGGCAGGAGCGAGCGTCCCTTTGGTGTCAGGTGGTACTCATCGCTTCCGACGCGCTCTGCGGAGGCTCGCGCTTCGACAAGACCTCCCGCCTGGAGCCGCACCAGCCGCTCGGCCAGGATGTTGCTTGCGATCCGCTCCGGCGAGGCGACGAGATCACGGAAGCGTGCTTTGCCAGCGAACAGGTCGCGCACGATCAGAAGTGTCCAGCGGTCGCCCAGCAAGTCCAAGGTGCAGGAGACAGGACACGGGGAGCGCTTCCGTGCCGATCGCTTGGGGCGGGGGCTCACGCGGTACCTCGCCGCGCATCGAGAAGAATCCGAGCGATCTGAGCCCGGTGGATTCCCATGTGCATCGCCGACATCGCGCACCACCCGGCAGCGTCGAGAGGCCCGAACCAAGGATGGGCGTATCGAAGCGCCGTGCGAAAGTCGGCGCCAGAGCCGAGCAGTGCTGCCAACCTTTCGCAGGACGCCTCGTACATCGCGACCACTTCGCGACCGACTTCGTCGGACGGCTTCACCGCAGCAGTGCTCACAGTCCCTTCCGGCATGCGGTTCTGCGTGAGGTCGCTGATCGTGCGAGCGATCGCGTCGTTGACGATTCGGAGATGGTCGAGCGTCATCCAAACGGACCAGAAGCGGCTGCTGTCCTCAAGCCCACGCAAGCGAGGGATGAGCACACGGGCGCCGAGCGTGGCGTCATCGCACCCGCCGCGAAGTGCCGCGATCTCCTGTCGTTCGCGCTGAAACTGGGCGCTGATGCTCGCGGGTGTGCCGAGTCGTCGGCGCAGCGACAGGACGAGCCCCCCGATGATCCGTTCAAGAGCTGGAACACCAGCGCCAGGAGGGGCGAGGCGTGGTGAGAGAGGCTGGGTTGGAGTGGGCATCGAGGGACCATAGAGGTTTCACTTGCAAAGTGCAAGTAATAGCAGCGACGGAAGTCCCGCGGGCAGTGTGTGCCACTGCGTCGGAGTCGAGTTCATCAGGGCTATTCTCCAGTACTCTTCGACTTACTCTGTCGAACTGCGACGCGACGAATGGCCCGGATGATGTCGGTGGGTTCGCGGATCTTCCTGACTGGTTCCCACGCCCCGGCGCACTGGGCCACTTCGCGTCTGTCCGGATCGTCATAGTCGCTGTCGGCAATCGTGCGGCACTGCGCGGCGGGCTCCGCTAGCACATCCATCGCCGCGAGCGAGCGGAGGTCGACACCGTCTTACCTTCAACGCGCCGATGGGGGCTCACAGCCGCCGGCGTCAGCAGCACGATCCTGATCCCCCGCAGCAGGAACGCCAGTGCCACTCTCCCGTTCGTTCATCCGTTTCAGCTCCGTCAGCAGGAAGTCCATGTCGGTGAACGGATCGCCTCCCGTGCGCTTCCAGTGGACGCGACCGCGGGCGTCGATCAGGATCGTTGAGTGGAGTTCGATGTCTTCAAAATCGTCGTAGGAAGTGAAACGACGGGCGTTGGCGTGGTCGGTGTCGGAAAGCAGGCGGACGCAGAGGCCGCCGAGCTTCTGCGATTCCTTGTTTGTCTCGGGCGGCGTGCTGCTCACCGCGAGCACGACGGTGTTCTGCTCGGTCCAGTCAGCGGCATGTTTGTTCATCTCAACCAGTTGCTTCACGCAATGAACGCAGCCTTCGTTGAGGTAGAAAATCAGGAGCACGTTCTTTCCGCGCAAGTCCTCTAGTCTTACCGGCTCGCCATCACTGTCGACACAGTCCAGTGCCGGGGCGGAGAACGGTTCCCAGTTCAGCGGTCCGATGTCGGCCAGCATGTCCGGTTTGTACTCACGCTCGGGCGCGGGCGTCTCGGCGACCGGCTGCGCCGAGAGACCGAGCTTCTCGACCTCCGTGAGCCACATCAGCCCCGTGTCGGCGTTCGACCAGACGTACGCGAGACGCCCGGCGTATTTGGTCGCTGCCTGCAGGTCCCTCTGCGCAGCCCACGCTCGCGCCAGCCCTGATAATGCAAACGCGTCGTTTCGTTCGACCTTCAGTGCCCGCGTGTAAGCGTCGACCGCCAGGCGGTTCTCGCCACGCGCCAAGTAAACGTCGCCCAGTACGCGGTACACCGGCCACGGGTAGGGAGGAGGGTCGTTGCGGTACGAACCATCATCGCGTTTCTTCTGCTCGGCAGCCGCCGCCTGCAGCAGAAAACGCGTGGCCTCCAGTGTGTCCCCCTCCGCTGCGCGGAGCAGGCCCTCGGCAACGTCAGCGGCCATGGCAAGCTCGATGCGCCATGCCTTGTCCTTGTCACTCTGACCCTTGATCGCCGCCCGGAGTTCGCCGAGCTTGGACCGCGAGTCGACGAGGTTCCCCTTTCCGATGTACGCAAGCGTCTCGGCAAAGGCGCGGTCGGCCTTGTCCGTCGCCGTGTCGCGCCAGGGAATCGACCCGGGTTTGAGGATCTCGTCCCATCGCTCAAACTTGATCAGGCACCGAGTGAGAGCCTGAAGGCCCTGGTCGTACGCGCCCTGGTCGTCGTCCTTGTTGCGGGCCTGATCGCGTGGCGCCGCGATCAAGGCCCTCGCTCCGTCGAGTGAAGAGCGCTCCATCCCCAGTTGCTCTTGGATGTAGCTGAGGTAGTTGCGGTTGTGGGCGAAGTTCCACGTCTCGAAAGGCAACGCGAGCCGTTCGTTCATGTATCTCAATTCGACACGCGTCGCGCTCTCCATCGAGATCGCGGCCTCCCTCCACATGCCGAGCTTGGTGTAGCTGTGCCCGGGCATGTGGTTGGAGTGGCCGATACCGGGGGCGATTCGCCCATAGGCGCGGCAGCTTTCAAGCGCCTGCTCAGTCAGCACATCGTCCCAGTTGTGGATCCGGTAGTGGTGCGCACCCGGGTGGTCGGGCTCTTTGTCCAAGACCTGACGGATCACCAGCTCCGTGCCAAACGCGAAAGGCGTGTTGATGCTGTAGAGCGCGTAGAGAGCCTTGGCCTCCACATCATCCGGAAACGCGATGATGATCTTCAGAAGTTCCTTGTCCAGCACCATGGAACGGTCGTGCGACTCGCCGTTGAAAGCAGCGTCCCACGCTTCGATGTACAGCCGCTCGCGCGGCGAGACCGACGCCTTGCGCCGCACGGCCTCCTTTAGAAAATCGAGACCCCGCTTGGCGCCGGGGTCCGTCAGAGCCGGATCGCTGAACCAGTTCAAGCTCGTCGCCGCCAGGCCCCAATACGCCATCGCACAGTCGGGGTCGAGTTTCAGGCACCAACGGAACGAGCGCTCCGCCTCCTCGAACCAGAACGAGTGGAGCAGCGTGTTCCCCTGGTCGAACCACTCCTGCACTTCAGGGACCTTCGTGGTCACGGCGAAGTGGGTGTGGCCGATCCCCTCCATGCGCCAGGGGCGCTGACGAAGACCGGTGTCGAACGCTGAGCCGTGCGATGAATGACCGGGCTGTTCGTCAGCGACAGCCGAATGTACGCCCACCATGGCGCCGATGAACCCAGCGAAGAGGAGTATGCGCATGCGTCGACCTTAGCAGCCACAAGGACAATGCCCTTTGAGGAGCACTTCGAAGGGCTTGACTCTAAAACAAATCGGGTTGACAGAACACCAAGAGGACTTTTTTTGGAGGGCGTTAGGGTCTGGGCGTCGGAGCTTCGCCGTTTGCTGCTGGAAACGCCGTTTCTGCCGCATGAGCGCGGTCCACACTGACTTCGAGGCCGACGACGGCTGGACGAGCGGAAGGACGGGCCGAACTGATACGGCATGTTCGACGTGCGATATCGCCGTCGCTTTTGGTTCATCCGGTACGGTCCGCGTCACGGCTTGAACCTGCCATGAGCAGAGATCACCCGATGTGAAGTGGGCGCGATACCGCCACCGCTATACTTGGCCATGATGTATCGCAACGTGCTTACTGTGCGGCATGGCTGGATCATGGTCGCGCTCATTGTGGCGGTACTCATGTTGGTCGGGATCGGTGGGCTGCGCTCGCAGCCAGAGGGCGGCGTGAAAGTTGAGAACGCGGGTGCGGGAAATCAGAGTCCCGCCGCGCCGCGCGAGTATCTGAGTGTCACGCTACCCAAGGGGAAGCTGCGTTACGCGCTGGTGCTGCCCGATGGTTACGACGCGGGCAAGGTGTACCCGGTGGCGATCGCGTTGCCGCCCGGGGACCAGGATGAAAAAATGGTGGAGGCGGGGTTGTCGAGATACTTTGAGCAGGAGGCGAAGAAGCGCGGATGGGTGATTGTCAGCCCGATCAACCCGCCATGGGCCGAGCGGTTCGAGAATCCGTCCGGCCCGGGCACCCAGGGCCCGATCGCCGGGTTGATGGACGAAATCGCGTACAGCGTCCACGTCGAGGGGCATGTGTTTCACATTCTGGGCGTGAGCAACGGCGGGCGAGCTGCATTCACGGGCGCGCTGCAGGCGCCCAAGCACGTCGGCTCGATCACGGTCTTGCCCGGGATGCTGGAGCCAAACATCCCGACGGAAAGAATCAAATTGCTGAAGGACATCCCCATCGCGATGTTCGTCGGTGAGCACGACAGCACGTGGGTGGAAGGGGCGAAGAAGACCAAGGCGAAACTGGAGAAAGCGGGCGCGACGACGACGCTCGAGATCATCCCCGGGAGCGATCACGTCGTAGAACTTGCGCCGGAGCGGATCTTCGATCTGCTCGAAACCCGGCGCCCGGCGCGGGAGCCCGCGAAAAAGTAATCCGACGCCAACGCCATGCACGATTCCCTCACCGTCGGCCTCGCGCAGATCACACCCGTGTGGCTCGATCGCGCTCGCACACTCGAAAAGGTCATCGCCAAGGTCCGCGAAGCGGCCCAGCGCGGCTGCCAACTCGTGGCCTTTGGCGAGGGGTTGGTACCGGGTTACCCGTTCTGGCTGGAGCGCACCGATGCGGCCCGGTTCGAGTCCGCCGTGCAGCAGCAGATCTTCGCGCACTATCTTGAACAGGGCGTGAATATTGAAACGGGTCACTTGCGCGAAGTGTGCCAGGCCGCGGCCGATCACCGCATAGCGATCTACCTCGGCTGCATCGAACGCGCCGGCGACCGCGGCGGCCACACGCTCTACTGCTCGCTCGTCTACATCGGGCCCGACGGAGTGATCGGCTCGGTCCACCGCAAACTGATGCCGACCTACGAGGAACGGCTGGTCTGGGGCATCGGCGATGGGCACGGCCTGCGGTGCCACAAGCTGGGCGCGTTCACTGTTGGCGGCCTCAACTGCTGGGAGAACTGGATGCCGCTGCCGCGAGCCGCGCTCTCGGCGATGGGCGAGGACCTGCACATCGCGGTGTGGCCGGGCAGCCGCCGCAACACGCAGGACGTCACTCGATTCATCGCCCGCGAGGGCCGCAGTTACGTTTTGTCGGTCTCAGCGCTCATGCACTCGGGCGCAGTCCCCGCAAACATCCCGCACCGCGGGCTCATGACTGCCGATGGCGATGCGGCTGGCGACACAATCTGGGCCGACGGCGGCTCGTGCATCGCCGGGCCGGACGGCGAATGGGTCGTCGCGCCGGTCGTGGACACCGAGACGCTCATCGTCGCCGAACTTGATCACGCGAAAGTATGCGAGCAGCGCCACAACTTCGACCCCGCCGGGCACTACTCGCGCCCGGATGTGCTCTCGCTCATCCTCGATCAGCGCCGCCAGCACGCGATCGCGATCGCGGAGAAATCCCCTGACAAGGCCTCCGACCGGTCGTGAACACGTCGCGTGTATGCGATGCCGGTCGCGATACCCGAATGCCTGCGACGTACCTCACATTCGTCAAGTACACGCATCACGGCCGAAACCCGCCATCGGCATCGATCACCTGCCCGGTGATCCAGGCCGCGCTCGACCCGGCGAGGAACGCCACCAGCGGCGCGATGTCGCGCACTTCGCCCACGCGCCCGAGTTTCGTACCTTCGCTCACTTTCTTCCGGAACTCGGGCGTCATCCCCGCGCGGTTGATGTCAGTCTCGGTGACACCGGGGGCAACCGCGTTGACGCGCACGCCCTTGGGCCCGAGTTCCGCCGCGTGGCAACGGGTCAGGGCCTCCGCCGCGGCCTTGCTGGCGCAGTAGATTGCGGCCCCGCCCCAGTGGGCTCGGGCAGCGACGGACGTGATGTTGATGATGCTCGCTGTGCCCGGCGGAGAATCCGCGGCAGCGGCGATGAGATGCGGCACCGCGGCCCGGGTCGCCGCGAGCAGGCCCAGGAAATTGACGCCGAAGATACGCTCGACCAGCGCGGTGTCGGATTGTTCGAGCGTTGAGCTGGCATAGACCCCCGCGTTGTTGACCAGCGTGTGCAGCGCTCCGAAGCGCTCAACGACTCGGGCCACCAGATCCGCAGCCTGCTCGGCAACGGCGACGTCCGCCGCGAACGTGTCGGCAGTGCCGCCCTGCGCGATGATTGAGTCGGCGACTGCGCGGGCCGAGGCGATGTCCCGAACATAGTTGATCGCAACCGCCGCGCCCCCGGCGGCGAGTGTCCGTGCGATTTCTGCGCCGATACCGCGAGAGGATCCGGTGACGAGAACAATGGGCTGGCCTTTGCGGCCGAGGGTATTCGCGTTGGTCATGTTGGATGCTGCCATGCCTCTGGTGTTGGAGGGCAAGGATAGTGCCCCATGTGCCGCAAGCGTCAACACACGGGATAGAACGCCCTGTCACCGCGCGGAGCTGTACGGCAGCGCCCTGTATCGGGCGACGCTCCGCAGGGTGTCACCACCCACCGCCCTACTCTGATGATTTCAAAGCCCGATGCCACGAACGACGGCTTTGCATGGCTCGGCCTTTAGTTTGCCACCGAGCCCTCCCCGAAGCTGCGACACCCTCCACCCCACCAGCATCGCCTCGAACCACCACGCGCGAGAACACACGCTCCCCACCCAGACTACCGAGCATTCAAACGTCGCATTTCTCACAGAACGTAAGAGCTTGCACAGCGCGCCATGACGCACCAAAGGAAAAAAACCATCACCCAGTGGCGATGGCCTTTTTTCAAACCGGGGTGACAGAACACCAATAGAACTAATTGTCGAGGGGATCCGCTCTTGGGAGCCAGAAACGCGGTCTTTGCTCGCCGCGAAACCGTGAAAGTGGAATGACCGACAATGAGCATGAGCGACTAGCCGCGAGCTGTCGTCAAGATTGCGATCTGTGTTCGGCCCGTAAAAGATTTTCCACGCCCTTCGTCTGATCGTTTCTCAAACGGAAGATCATCTTCTGAACGGTCATGTCCCAGACGGGAGGCGTGAAGTCTGCCCACAGGGCGTGGTAGTGGAGGTCCAACATTTCCAAGTAGCGGATGATGATGTCCAGCTTCGCTTGTACTCGATCATTGAAGTCGTGAACTATTGGAACAAAGTCATCCAAGAAATGCGCGACAAGGCTCATGGAAACGGGTGAGTCTGACGAATCCCAGCAGCAGCTCCTTCCCCGAGCGCGGCCACCTGTGCATCAGGGCGAACTCGGCGATCGGTCCCGACACGGAAGCGGCGGCCTTGGGCTCCCCTCACGGGCCCGGGGGCGACGCCGGACCGATCTTGCGATACCCGCTGTTCTCCACGACAACCTTGAGGTTCTTGGAAGCGGCATCCAACTCTACCCTTTCGGTGTACACCGTTCCGTCTTCGAAGGTGGACTCCTTGACCTTCATGACGACCGGGTCTTCGGGGGGCTTGCCCGGCTCCACCGACCTATCGAGGAAAGTGCTCACTTCCACGCCAAGGAGCCGGTTGTCCTTGATATCCACCTCGACACCGAGCGAGTCGCCGGCCTTGAAGTAATCGGCGAACACCACCTTCACCCGCTTGCCGGGCTCCACGATCTTCACTGAGGTCCGGCCCCCGGCAGTCACGGCCTGGATGCGCTCGGGATCGGGCGGCACGTACTCCTTCACAAGCTCGACGGCGTCCTTCATGTAATCCGCCATCTCCTGCTTCTTGCTCTCCTTGATCTTGCCGCGCAAACCGCGCCCGGGGCTCTCGGGTGGAGGCGCTTCGACAGTCACCTTCTGAACCTTGCCCTCCGCCCCGTAGTAGCAACGCTTGACCGTGCGCGACTTCTCCTCATCCTTGAGCAGAACCGTGGTGGTCTCCATCCATTCATATTGCTTGAGTTTCGCCTGGCTCTGGGCCAGAGACTTCTTGATCGCTGCCGCACGCTCCTGAGGGGAAGATGCAGGTTGATTTGAAGGGGCGGGCTGCTGCGGCTTGCCGGTCCCCTGCGGCTCCGCGGCAATCACGCCAAGGCACACAACGACGGCGGCGATACAAACTTGAGGCAACATGGCCTGTCCTTTCGAGGGCTTGTTGCCCTGTGTTACTTCACCGACGAAACCTCTTCCGGTTTCCATGTCTTATCAATGACCGCTCGGTTCATTGACGGCGAACTCTCAGGTTCCTGCGGGCGGAGGGCATGGAGGCCTCAGTTGTAGCCCGCGATCTTGATGATCGCCTCCATCACGCGGTCGAGGCGAATCCAACATTCTCCTGATGACCTGCGGCGAGCCACGCTGGCCCGCCTCGCGGCAGTGCAACATAATCGATTTCTGTAATGCGCCCCTGTAAGTTGGGCAGCCTGTACCGCGGATTTTCGCGCAGATTGCCGCCGCAGGCGGCGATGGAAAGGAAGTTCTTCCTTCGGGCGGCTCCGCTCGGGCTCCGGCGAGTTCGCAGCGGGTGGTGCGCGTCAGGCGATTTCCATCCGAGCCGCGAGTGCGGCCTCGACCCGTTGTAGAAGTAGATCCACGCCTCGTCTCGTCGATCGACGCGAACCGGCGGTGCAAGACGAACTCCTCCCTGATCGTGCGGATGTAGCGTCCGCAGTCGACGAGGTCGCCGCTCGACATCGTGTGTCCACGAAGGTGTGAAGTTCAAATCCCGTGAACACCAACCCCAAAGACGCTCGTTTTCGCCAATCACCGAGCATCCGATTGAACTTCCAGAAGTCTTGTCCCTGAAACGACAAAGCCCTTCGACGCGCTCGTCGAAGGGCTTGACTCTGAGACAAATCGGGGTGGCCGGATTTGAACCGACGACTTCTTGCTCCCAAAGCAAGCGCTCTACCAAACTGAGCTACACCCCGTCGTGAAGTCGCATCGTAGCGTCTTGCGTCCCGTATCGTGCGAGGATGTCGCTTGTTCCGATCGCGCGTCGATTGGCCCTCGATGTGGGCAAATTGCGATTCAGCCCCCCGGTCGCGTGCACCTATCACCCGCTCGACTACGCATGGGCCGCGCATCGCACCTACCTCGAGCGTTACGCCCGGCCAGGTGTCGAGGTCTTCTTCGTCGGCATGAATCCGGGTCCCTTCGGCATGGTGCAGACCGGCGTGCCTTTTGGCGAAGTGGCCATGGTTCGTGATTTCCTCGGCATCAACGAGAAGATCAAACGTCCCGCGAACGAGCATCCAAAGCGGCCGGTGCAGGGATTTGACTGCCCGCGCAGCGAGGTGAGCGGTCGCCGAGTCTGGAGCTGGGTTCGGGATCGATTCGGATCAGCGGACGCATTCTTCGATCGCTTCTTCGTGTGGAACTGGTGTCCTCTCGCGTTTGTGACGGAGACCGGCGCGAATCTCACGCCAGAAAAGCTTGCCGCAGCGGAACGACCGGCACTCGAGTCCCTCTGCGATGCCGCTCTCGCGAGCGCAATCCGCGTGATGCGACCGGCGATCGTGATCGGCTTCGGCGGATTCGCGACGACCCGCATTCGCAATGCGATCGGCGAGGACGGTCCCCGCGTAGGCACAGTGCTGCATCCAAGCCCTGCGAGTCCGGCCGCAAATCGCGGCTGGGCGCCGGCGGTGGAACGTGACCTGACGAAACTCGGCGTCGTCCTGCCGGCGCTTTCCACGATCCAGGAGAACTCCGGTGTCGCCACGCGCCCGTGACGCGACGGTGATAGTCGTACTTGTCGCGCTCGTGGCAAGCGGGATCGCGCCGCGCGATCGACTCACGTGGGCACTCGAGGTGTTCTGGGTCGTCGGCGCACTCGCAATCTGGCCGTGGTTCCGGACGCGCCGCAGTCCCACGGATCTTCTGCTCCTCCTTCTGGCCGCGCATGCACTGGTTCTCATTCTGGGCGGCTACTACACCTACGCGCACGTGCCGCTGGGGAACTGGATGCGCGAGTGGTTCGGATTCTCGCGCAACCACTACGACCGAATCGGTCACTTCATGCAAGGTTTCGTGCCAGCGATCCTCGCACGGGAAATCCTGATCCGTCAGCGGGTCGTTCGGGGCAAGGCTTGGCTTTGGTGCGTGGTTGTTTCAATCTGCGTCGCCTTCAGTGCCTGCTTTGAACTGTTCGAGTGGGCGGCGGCGATGATCTTCGGCGACGGGTCGATCGACTACCTCGCGACCCAAGGGGACGTCTGGGATGCCCAGAAGGACATGCTGATGGCATTGATCGGAAGCAATCTTGCGCTTCTGACGCTCGGTTGGCTGCACGATCGCCAACTCGCGGCGCTTCCAACCGACGATCGTCGCGAATCTTGATTCTCTCAGGCTACCTTGCGCGTTACATTCCTTCGCGAGAGATGTCCCATCGAAAGGGGTCGTCGATGGCGGGTTCTGAGTCGATGAAAGTGAACGTGGCGAAGGGACTGATCAGCGAGGTGCAACTACCTCCGGGGGCGATCGCCTGGTGCGAGTACGCGGCCGCGGATGTGGTGATGGCGCGGCAGTTCCTCGGACGTCTCTTCGGCTGGTCTTCGCGATCGAAAGAGTTCAGCCTCGAGGGGGCCTACGTCACGTTCATGCTGCGCGACGAGGACCGTTCGTACGACGTCGCCGGACTCCTGTCGCAATCTGATCTCGCCGGGACCGGCTCGCGAGGCTGCTGGCTTCCGGTGATTTCCGTTCCCGATGTCGATGCCCTGACGGCACGTGCGGCGGAACTTGGCGCGACGATCCTGTCGGCGCCTGCGGGCTTCCCCGGACTTGGTCGTCACGCGACCGTCGCCGGCCCCAGCGGCGTGCGCTGCTCGCTCCTTGATATTCACGATGGTCTGGCGGCTCGTGGCCCGGGATGCGTTCGCTGGTCGGAACTTCGCGCCAGCGATCCGGCGAAGACCGCGCTCTTCTGCTGGCAGGCGTTTGGTTGGCAGGCCGAATCGGTGCGCGATCACGATTGGTCGCTGCGAACGGTGTTTCTGCACGAAGGACATCGCATCCTCTCGATGCGAAAGGCTGCACCGGGCGAACCGAGTCGCTGCCTTCCGTGCGTCGAATGCGCCGATCTTGACGGAACGGTGCTCAAGGCCCTCGAATTGGGTGGCTCGCTCCGTGAGCGCCGTGACGACGATCCGATCCACGGCAGGTGCGCTCGCATCGCTGATCCACTCGGCGAAGAGTTGATGCTCGTGGTGTGACGCAGCCGGTGCCACAGGCTGCTACGCGCCGAAGAGCTGGGCCTCTCGCTCGACGGCGTACTGATTGGTGTAGAGGTCGAAATAGCGACCGCGTTTGGCGAGCAGCTCGCGATGAGTACCGCGCTCGACGATGCGGCCGCCGTCAATGACGAGAATGATGTCGGCACGACGAATCGTCGAGAGCCGGTGCGCGATCACGAACGCAATGCGATCACGCAACACCGCTTCAATGCCGCCTTGGATCAGCCGCTCGGTCGCGGTGTCGACGGAACTCGTCGCCTCATCCATGATAAAGATCTGAGGGTCGCGCAACACCGCGCGAGCCAGGGCCACGAGCTGTCGCTGTCCTGTCGAAAGCTTCTCTCCGCACTCGCCCACCTGGAACTCGTAACCGAGTTCCATCTTCACGATGAACTCGTGGGCGTTGACGCGAGTTGCTGCCGCAACGATCTCCTCGTCGGTCGCGTCGAGCTTGCCGTACCGAATGTTCTCGCGAATCGTCCCGCTGAAGAGATGCGGCACCTGTTGGATGACGCCGAGGTTCGACTGCAGCCAGTGCAACGAGCGATCCCGGTACTCGACACCGTCGAAGAGAATGCGTCCCGTCCGCGGCTCGTAGAAGCGAGCAACCAACGACACGATCGTGCTCTTCCCGCCTCCGGTCGCGCCGACCAGCGCAACGGTCTGTCCTTCGCGCACCACGAGTTCGAAGTCGCGAAGGACGGTGACATCGGGCTTGTACCAGAAGGTCACCTGCTCGAACCGCACCTCGCGGATGCGCGGGCTGCCGCCGTCGAACGCGGCGCCCGATTGCGGCGTCGTCCGTTGTCGCTCGATCGCTGCCTGCACTGCCGGTCCGTCTTCGATCTCAGGCGTCGTATCGAGCAATGAAACGACTCGCTCGGCGGCCGTCGACGCGTTGAGCACATCCGCGAATCGCTGCGAGAGCTCCTGGACAGGCTGCGAGAACAGCGTCGCGAACTGCATGAACATGATGAGCCGGCCGAGCGTCAGTCCGCTGCCCGCGAGCATGTCGCCGCCGCCCTTCCACAGGGCAAGTCCGGCCCCGGCCGCGCCGATGAGCATGATGATCGGCAGATACACCGAACTCTGAAGCGAGTTCCGCAGCATCCACGCGTTCATCTGGGTCGAGAGCTGCCGAAACTCCGCAAGATTGCGTTCTTCGCGTACTAGTGCCTTGGTCGTCCTCACTCCCTGCAGCTCTTCGTTGAAACTGGCGGTCATCGCCGAGTTGGTGCGTCGCGCCTGTCGCCCCGAGTGGAGCATCAGTCTTTGAAAGAGGACGCTGGTCGCGACGAGAAACGGCACTCCGCAGAAGACGTAGCCCGCGAGCCGTACGTCGATGATCAGCATGGTGATCGAGGTGGCGATGATCAGCAGCGTGCCCCAGAAGAGATCGAGGATCACCCACGGAAGCGTGCCACTGATGCGGCCGCAGTCGCTCGTGAGCCGCGATGTCAACCACCCAACCGGCCGGGCGTCGAAGAATGAGAAGGACAGTTGCTGGAGCTTGGCGAAGCAGTCGCGACGCAACTCGAAGCCGATTCCCGTCGCGATCTCTCCGGCGGCGCGAATGAAGAGCCAGACACTCCCGGCGAAGACAACAAAGAGCGCCGCGTACAGACTTCCGAGCGAAAGGAGACGGCCTTGGAGGCCGTGAGCAGTAGCCTCGTCGATAAGTCGCCCGACAAGGACGGGCAGCAGTGCTTCGACGATCGCGATGAGTGAGCCACCAACCGCGACACGAATCAAGGCGCTGCGGTATCCGCGAAGGTACGTAAGCAGCTTCCGCCACACTCGCGGATCGAACTTGCCCTTGAAGTCATCGTCGAGGTGCGGACTCGCCATGCGTCACCTCATCACTTTCGCTTGAGGCTCGTCGACCTCGTCGATGCTGGTCTGGATCTCCCACAGGGTTCGGTACATGCCCTCCTGCCGCAAGAGATCCTCGTGGGTGCCTGACTGAGTCAATCGTCCGTGGTCGAGCACGATGATCCTGTCCGCATGCATCAGGGTCGACAGGCGGTGGGCGACGACGATCGTGGTGTGCCCCGCCTCGCGCGATCGAAACGCCCTGAGAATGTCCGATTCGGTGTGTGTGTCGACGGCGGAAAGCGCGTCGTCCAAGATGAGAATTCTCGGGTGCTGCACCAACGAGCGGGCGATCGCGACGCGCTGCCGTTGTCCCCCGGAAAGCGTAATGCCGCGTTCGCCGATCATCGTTTCGTACTTCGCGGGGAACTCCTCAATCGAATCATGAACGCTGGCGATCGCGGACGCGTTCCGCATCGCGTCCTCGTCGTTGAGATGACCAGCAGCGCTGATGAGGATGTTCTCTCGGAGCGTCTTGGAATACAGGAACGGCTGCTGCATGACCGTACCGATCATTCCGCGCATGGTCTGTCGAGGGATCGAACGGAGTTCATGGCCGTCGATCGAGATGGAACCGCGCTCGTAGTCGTAGAGCCGCAACAAGAGATGCACGATCGTGCTCTTGCCGGATCCTGAGGGTCCGACGATCCCGAGCGTCTCGCCTGCGCCGATCCTGAACGAGACGCCCTTCAGGACCGGGGATGCCGCGGTGAATCCGAATGTGACATCACGGAACACGATCGCTGCGCCGCCCGTTCCGAGCGCAGGCACGGATTTGACGTCGTCCTGATGCTCGTCGCGCGTGTCGAGAATCTCGCGGACGCGATCGATCGCCACGAGTGCCTTGCCGAGTTCGGCGAGAATGCGCCCGAGCATGCGCACCGGCCAGATGAACATGCCGATCGCGGAGATGAACCAGAAGAACGTGCCCACCGCGAGCCGATCGGTCGCGAGCAGCCACAGTCCGGTCCCGACGGCAAGAATCGATTGAAGAAAGCACAGCAGATCCGACGTTGCCCAGTAGCGGGCAAAGTGGCGAAACAGCTCCATGTCCTGACGCTGAAACTCGCCGCTGGTGGCCGCGAACTTCTTCTGTTCGAACTCCTGTCGCGCAAACGCCCGCACGACGCGGATACCGGTGAGGTTTTCGGTGATGGTCGTCGTCATCCTGCTCTCCGCCTCTTCCTTTCGGAGGAAGATGGGGCGCATGCGACGGAAGTAGACGAGTGAGAAGGTGACGATGAACGGCAGGATGGCCACCGACGCGATGGTCATGCGCCAGTCAAGGGCCAGCATGAGCGGCAGCGGCGCGATCAGCATCACCACGGCGCGCCCGATTTCGATCACTTGCCCCGCAAGAAAATTGCGAAGCGTGTCGACGTCGGACGTGCAGCGCTGCAGCAGGTCGCCGGACTCTCGCTTGTCGAGGGTGGTGCAATGGAGTCGCTGAAGATGATCGTAGAGTTGGTCGCGAAGGCGGCGAGCCACGGCCTCGGCGGCACCTGAGGCGAAGCGCGTGCGCAG
>JBBQCR010000024.1:0-17509 GCA_038318935.1 Phycisphaerales bacterium | reverse complement strand
GCAGAACGTGTGGAAAGAAGGCGGACGCCGCCCAATCTCATGGCGGCTGCTGTTCAACGGACAATGGCCGCGTTACGCCTACGAGAACGGCGCTCTGGACACGAGCGTTCCCTTCGACACGGTTTTCGCCAGAAGCATCGTCAACGAGCGGGCGCTCAAGGTCGGTTACTCGCCCGACTACTCGCGCGCGATCCGCGCCGGTGGCGTCGAGAGGTACACCGTTCCGACCGCGTACGCGCCGATACGCCCGCCCGTTGACCCGAACTGACAACGCGATTTCTGTCCGATCCTCTGCGGAGTGAAGCCACCATGCGAATCACCGTGATGAATCTCCTCCTGCTCACGCTCTTCTTGAGCGTGGTCGGTGCGGCGACAACGCACGCATCGCCCAACCAGAACGAAAATCCAGCGCAGGTCACGGTCTTTCCCGGCTCGATGACGGTGAAGCCGGGTCAGTGGTTTCCGGTCGCGATCGTGATCGACATGAAACCGAAGTGGCATATTCAAACCAACGCCCCGGTGGTGCCGAAGGCCCTCGGATCGCCCGAGGACTACATCAAGACATCCATCGCATCAGCAAAGAGTGCAGACGGCCGGTTGTTGCCGAACGTCGGAGCGATCCAGTGGCCGAAGCCCATGATGGCGAATGTGGCGTTCGCTGGAACGCCGGTCGAATACGGTGTGTTCGGGGGAAGAATCCTGGTCTATCTGCCAGTGTTTGTCGCGGCGGACGCGTCTCCTGGTGTGGGAGAGATCGCCATCAAACTGACCTATCAAGCGTGCGATGACCGCATCTGTATCGCCCCGGTCGACCTGACATTTCCAGTCAAGGTTGCTGTGCACCCCGACGCCAAGGGCTGGCCCGCAGTCCAGACCTATCCCGAGTACTTCACCGGCTTCGACGCCAGCGCTCTCCCAGCGCCGGCCTCGATGGCGGCTTCGGTGGCAACTGGTGCGTCGACGTCGTCGAGCGGAATCAACTTCGGAATGATGAGCTTGATCATTGCGGGCGCCGCGATCCTCGTTCTCGGGCTCGTCGTTGTTGTCGCCAAGAAGCTGCTGTAGTCGCAGTCACGCCTCAGGTCGCTTCCACACGAGATCCTCATCCTTCTCAAGCGCCGTCGCAGCGAGCTTGATGCAACGCCGACAGATGAACGCCTCAAGATGGGTCGCGCTGCGATAGCAGGGGTCCGTCCGCTGTTCGAGGCACATCGAGCAGGTGTACCCGGGAATGGCGTCGTCGTGTCCGCCGATCGAGACGTGCTGGTAGGCCACGGTCACGCATGGGCCGCAGACGCAACTGCCGTGATGCCCTTCGATCAGGGGAAGCTCTTCGGTCCAACTGGTGCGGCAGAAGTCGCAGAGGACGTCGTCCATCTGCACGTTGTCCGGATTGGTGCCTTCGCGCCGCATGGAGGAACAGGGTAACGGACTCGTGTCTCTCGCGAGCGGCTCCCGTACCATGTCGGCGAGATGCCGAAATCAGATCGGGACATCGGAAAGCGGGACGCACTTCCGCGCGGCCAGTCGCCGGTTGCGACGCCGCGATCGGCCAGTCCTCCCCCGCGATCTCGGCGAAAGCCGCGGGTCTCGCTTGCCAGCAAGAGTCGTGTCTACTTCGGTGGCGCGATCGTCGCTCTGGTCGCGGGTGCCTTGGCGGTTCCTTGGATCCGTACCAAGACGCTGGTGGATCAGAGTCAGCTTGAGGTCTCTCGACAACTCGCCGAGACCTGGTTGGAGAACGGGTTCTCCCTCGGACGCTCCGAAGGCATTCCGATTCCGATGCGGATCGTGAAGGTTGCTGATGTGGTTCCGGAGAGCGAGAGCGACACGCTGCTGGTTGCAGCGATCGGACGGTTCGAAGGAGACGTCAAGTCGTTTGAGGAGTTTCGCGTCCTCAAGAGCGAGAAGGGCGATCCGCTTTATCGCTACTTTCGAGCTTTGCGTGAACGCGAATGGCGGGCGATCCAGGACCGGGCCTTCATCAATTTCGGTCCGCCTCTGGCAGGTGCGGATGGCGACACGCTGCGGGCGGTACTGGTCATCGATCGCACGAGCCCGTTCGCCGAAGCGCAGCTTCAGGACAATCGTCTGTCGCTCATCATCAGCGGTGCAGTGGCGAGCGGCATCGCTATTGTCCTCTTCAGCATCATCCTGCACCGACTCGTGCTGCGACAGGTGCGGCGTCTCACCGAAGCTGCTGAGAAGGTCGAGCGTGGCGAACTGGCCATCCGGGCGAACATTCGCACCGGCGACGATTTCCAGCGTCTGAGCGAGACTTTCAACGCCATGCTGGACGAGATCCTCGCGGGCCAACAGCGGCTGCGGGCCATGAACGAGACGCTCGACTTGAAGGTCACTGAACTCGCGCAGGCCAACATCGGTCTCTACGAGTCGAATCGTCTCAAGAGCGAGTTCCTCGCCAACGTCAGTCACGAGTTGCGTACGCCGCTGAACTCCATCATCGGCTTTGCTGAGCTGCTCGAAGAGATCGCACGAGACGATCACTCAGCCGACCCCAAGCGAGTCCGTTACATCAACAACATCCTGCGCAGCGGCCGCTCGCTGCTCGACATGATCAACGAACTGCTGCAGATGGCGAAGATCGAGGCGGGCCGCGTAGAGCTGACGATCGCTCCAACCAGCATCGCCGATCTGATCGAGGGACTGCTGACGGTGATGCGACCCCAATCGGAATCGCGGCGTATCTCGCTGATCAATCGCGTAGAGGGCGATCTGCCCGCGATCGACACCGATGCGGGAAAGGTCCAGCAGATCCTCTATAACTTTCTTTCCAACGCCATCAAGTTCTCGCCCGAAGGCAGCACGGTGACGGTCTTCGCGCAGCGCAGCGTACGGAAGGACGGTTCGCCCGGACTTCGCATCGGCGTCAGCGACGAGGGCCCCGGCATTCCCGAGGACATGCAGGACACTATCTTCGAGAAGTTCCGGCAGATTGACGCCAGCCATACGCGACAGCATTCCGGCACCGGTTTGGGGCTGGCGATCTGTCGCGAGCTGGCTGAGCTGCTCGGCGCGAACGTCTCGCTCACGTCAAGACCGGGGAGGGGAGCGACGTTCTCGGTCGATCTACCGATGACGTGGCGAGCGAAGGAACTGAGGCCGTTGATGCCAGTCGCATGATCGCATGATCGCGGGATCCGTTGAACCACCCGCTATGCTGGGGCACTCCGGCGATGTGTTCGTCGCTGCCCGTCCCCTCCGTCCCCCGACCCGCGATGCTTGAGGCTGCATGACACGACCGGATCCGCAAGCTGCCGAAGTGGGTGCGGCAGAGCAGTTGCCGACCGGCGTCACTGACTCCGTGTTGATTCACGCGTGTGTGGCCGGAGATCAGCGAGCCTGGGAATCGTTGGTGCGGCGGTACGAGCGATTGGTGTACGCGATTGCACGGAAGCTCGGTCTTTCCAACGAGCTGGCGTCGGACGTCGCGCAAGAGGTCTTTACGATCCTTGTGCGACAACTGCCGGGCCTTCAGCATCAGCAAGCACTGCCCAAGTGGCTCATGACGACCACTCGACGGGTTGCCCTCAGAATGGCCCAGCGACAGCGTCGCCACGCGCCGACGAATCTTGACGCGATGCCGGACCTCGCTGCCCTGACTCCGAGCGAAGGCTTCGGTGATCTCGAGCGGTTGGAACTCACCCACCGGCTCGATGTCGCGATGGAGGAATTGTCCGCTCGTTGCCGGGATCTGCTGGTGGCCCTGACACGACAGGACGGGTCCTCGTACGCCCATATCTCGGCGCAGTTGGGGATGCCAGCCGGCAGTATCGGTCCCACCCGAGCCCGGTGTCTCGCAAAGCTGTTGGAACTGATGCGCGAGAATTCGGTCTGAACGACGCGGTATGTCGTTGCGATCGAATCTCAACAGGGCGTGGTATCCCGACGATCAAAGCCCGCACCTTCCCTGCGAAACCGCTCCTTGGAGCACCGACCGAGGAACCCGACATGCCGAGCACATCGAGCGAGATTCACGGGGATGACGAACGCTGGGAACGGCTAGTCGAGGCCGCGTTCCACGCCGATGCAGGCGTCGGCGTGAATGGGTCGGGAGCCAGCTTTGAGGCCAGCTTTGAGGCCAGCTTTGACGCCAGCTTCGACGCGGCAGATCAGCGGCGGATCCGACGGCTTCGGGAGATCCTCTCGGCAATGCGGGACGCGCCGCTCGATCGTCCGCCCGCTGCGGTGCGGATCGCCGCCATCGCCTCGTTCGAACATCGGGGCACGCTGTTTCAGCGATGGATCCTGGGAGCCCGTCGCGTCCTCATGGATCTGGTTGGCGACGACCCGGCGGTGGCCGTCGCTGGCTATCGCGCAGCATCGCTGCCGGTCCGAACCTACCGGGTCGCGGACTCTGGCGGCGATCAGGCATTTGAGGCCTTTCTCGACATCCAGATCGAAGCAGTCAGCGGCAGCGCGACACGGCGCAGGCTGCGTGGCCAGATAAGCGTTCCCGAGAACTCGCCCGCCGCGATTGCCGCCCACGCCATCGCTGCGGGGACCGACGCCCCAGTGACCACGGCTCTCGTCGACGAGGACGGGACCTTCGTTCTCGACGTGGGCGGTGAACCGCTTGACCTTTTTGTGGAACTCATTGATGGCGAGCGAGCACTGATCGTTCGTTCGATCTGAGTTTCCGTTTCGACGACGCGCATGCAGCACAGTGTTCCGACGCCGCAGCCCGAGAGGACCCTCGCATGAGCATCGACGTCGATCACATCGATGCGTTGCTGGAGGCGATCCTGCGCTGCCCTGATCCGGCAACGACGATCGCGTCGTTGCGGGCTGTCGGTCAGGACGATGAGTCGCTCGCGGCGGTGATTGCGCCGATTGCGGATCGAATACAGCAGATGGTGGCATCTGACTTGGGCGCCGCGACGCTACTCGCTCGCCGATTTGTCGATATCGCCGACCGGCTCGCCCAGCCCGGGCTTGCGGCACGGGCCAGGATTGCACAGGCGGTCACCCTCACCTACGGCAATCATTTCGTCGAAGCGATCGAAGTGCTGGCGGACGCGACGTCCTTCGCCACCAGCGCGGACGATCCCGTTCTTGCCGCGAGGTCGCAACTCGCGAGGATGCACGCGTTCGCCAGGCTCGGAAGACTCGATGACGCTGCAACGACCGGCGAAGCTGCGCTCGCGGAGTTCCTGCGGTGCGGGCAGCCCGCTCTTGCGGCCCGGGCTGAGGCGAATCTTGGCGTGATCGAGCGGATGCGGCAGCGGCCGACGCGGGCGATCGAGCGATTCGCCAGCGCGATTCGCGCTTGGCCCGCAGAGCCGATCGGACGGGCTCAACTTCAAAGCAATCTTGCCGAAGCACTCCTTGATGCAGATCGATTCAGCGAGGCCGAGGGCTCGTTTCGGACAGCACTCGCGGAGCTCGAAGCCGTCGGTGCGACACAGGCGGCGACCATCGTCGAAGGGAATCTCGCCGACCTCCTTGCCCGACAGGGGAGATTGAACGAGGCACTGTTGCACTTCGAACGTGTGCGTCGTCGCTACACCGAACTGGAAGCCAGAGGCGACGCCGCCCGACTGCAGGCGGAGCAGGCGGATGCGTTTGCCCAGACCGGGCTCTTCGCAGAAGCGATCACCGAGTACCGCTCGGCACTCGGGCAATTGCAACTCCATGGAATGGTTGCCGAAGCGGCGCGGGCCAGGTTGGGTCTCGCGAAATCGCTGCTGCGAGCGGGGCGAATCGCCGAAGCGACACTGGCGCTTCAGGAGCTTCCCGCATCCGATGACATGCCGCCGCTGCTGCGCGGACGGGCAGCGCTGGTGCGAGGGCGACACGCGATCGCGCTGCGCGACTTCGCTCGCGCGGAAGCTCAGTTCCGCGACGCGATCCGTTTGTTGGAGGAGCGCCCCGCAGAGCAGGCGATCGCCCGTCATGGGCTCGCGGACGCGTTGCTGTCACTGCGAAAACGCGTTGAAGCAGAGGTCGAGATCGATCAGGCGTTGCGCTCGGCCCGGCGTTGGCTGATGCGTCCGCTCGAGGCCGATCTCCTGCATCTTCGAGCGAAAGCGCTGCTGGCCGGTGGACATGAGGACGCAGCGATCGAGGCGCTGCGGAGCGCGACGATGGGCATCGAATCGTTGCGAGGATCATTGCAGGCCGAGCGATTGCGGAGCGCTTTTACGGCGCGGCACGCGTCGGCATCCGCGGAACTGGCGATCGCCTTGGTGCGGCGCGGTGATGAAGCGAGTCTGCGTGAAGCACTAGAGGTAAGTGAACGAGTTCGCGGTCGTGCCCTCCTCGATCTGGTGGCCCGGGCGGTTGATCTACGAGATGTCGCAGCGGCGCAGTCCGAGGATCCGAGCGCTGCTGCGCTTCTTCGCGAGGCAGCCGACGCGCAGCATCAGCTCAACGCCCTGTTCAGTCGGCTCGATCGAGAGCCGGGAGATCGTGTCGGTGTCGAGTGGCGAGCGAGCGTCCTTACGCTTGAGGAACGATTGCGGGTCATCGAATCGCGGCTCGGCGCAACCCATCGCCTCGGCGAACTGCTGGTGTCCGCACCGGACGCGACGACGATGCTTGCGACCGTCCGTCCGGGCACCGCGCTGGTGAGCTATCTCATCGCAGACGGGCGACTCACCGCCATCGTGGTGCTCAACGGCCGCTGGGTTGGCGAGGAGTTGGGCGAGATCGACGAGATCAGTGAGCGCATCGAGCGATGGCGGTTTGCGATTCACCGATGCCTCGGTGTTGGCGGCAGTGTTGGTGGTCGGGCAGCGACGCTTGATGCCGACGCTCATCGGGCTTTGCGCGAGGTCTGCCGGCTGGTGTTCGCACCACTGTGGCCGCATCTCTCTCATGCATCGTCGCTCCAGATCGTCCCTGCCGGTCCCTTGCACGCCGTGCCGTTCCACGCGTTGCCCGTGTCCGCGGAGCCGCACAGCGAAGGCATCGACGGCGAGCCGCTTCTCGCCCGCATGGCCGTCGCGACCGTGCCGAGCGTCGGTGTGCTGGTCGCACTTCGAGCTCGCCCGACCACGCGGCCAACGCAGAAGGTCATCATCGGCGTCGCCGACGATGCCGCGCCGGCGATCACCTTTGAAGCGGAGACACTCGCCTTCTCGCACCCCGGGTCGACGCTACTTCTTGACCGCGACGCAACCCTTGCCAAGGTCCGCGAAGCGGCAGGCGGCGCCGGTGTCTTGCATTTAGCCTGCCACGGTCGTTTCGTGGCCGAGAGCCCGATGCGTTCGGGGCTTCGGCTTGCCGATGGTTGGCTGACGGCGACCGATCTCTACTCGATGCGATTGCCGAGATCGCTGGTGATCCTGAGTGCCTGCGACACTGGACGTGTGGCGGTGGATGGCGGCGAAGAGTTGCACGGATTGCTTCGAGGCTTTTTCGTCGCGGGGGCGTCGGGCGTGGTGCTGAGCGGCTGGCCGGTCCATGACGCAGCGACGATCGAACTGATGACAGACTTGCATGTCCGCTGCGATGTAGGCGCTCGCTCGGGCGTGGACCCCACGATCAGCGATGATCGTTCCGGGGTGCGCGAGAGTTCTGTTTTCTCCGTCGCGGACGCGCTGCGCGCGGCTACCTTGGGTCTGCGGGCGCGACGAGTACGCATCGCGGAGTGGGCTGCGTTTTCCTTCGTTGGCGATGTAGGAGGCGGATCATGAAGCGAGTTCATTTCAACAGGGCACTCATGCGGCACAAGACTCTGACGGGAATCGTGTCGTTGGTCGTGGGTTGCGCATCGGCCGTATATGCCGAGGGAGATCGTGGCGGGTCCTGCATCCCGCCGAGCGCGGAGCCCGATCAGGTAGTGATGGAACTGACGGACTCGGGATCCTTCGACGCTGTGATGGCAGCGATTACCGCGAGTTTCCCAGGTGTGTCGCTTCGTTTCGGCATTCCTTCCGTCAACGCGTACCTGCTCAATGTTCCCGAACCGCTGTGCGAACAGACGGTCATCAACGCCCTCATGCAGTTGCCGGGCGTCGAAGAAGCCGAGTTCAATCAGAAGGGTGAGAGTTCGGAAGGGCAGACACAGAGCTTCTTCTTCGCTGCTGTGCAATTCGACTTCGACTCGCAGTACGCCATGCCGACGATTCGACTCGAGGAGGCCCAGAGCGTCACCCTCGGGTCGGGCACGATCGTGGCGATCATCGATAGCGGCTTCGACGAATTCAACACCATGCTGGCGGACGCGGCGATCTTGCCGCCGATCGACTTCGTCGGTGATGGTCAGGGCACCGGCGATGGCGGCGACGGAATCGACAACGACGGCGACGGCGCGATCGACGAGATGGCGGGGCACGGCACGTTCGTCGCGGGCCTCATTCATGCGATCGCACCGGCGGCGACGCTCATGCCGCTGCGTGCGATCGATAGCGACGGACACGGAGAATCCTTTGCGGTCGCGGCGGCGCTCGCGGCGGCGATCGAAGCGCAGGTGGATGTCATCAACATCAGTTTCGGCAGCCCGAACGCAAGCGAAGTCGTCAAGCAACTCATTGCCGATGCCGTAGCCGCGAACATCGTCGTCGTAGTCTCCGCAGGCAATGGTGGCGTGCAGCAGCCGACGTTTCCCGCTGGACTTTTCGGTGTGTGCGCTGTGGCGGCCACCGACGCGGGTGACACCAAGACCCAGTGGAGTAACTACGGCACGTTCGTTGATCTCTGCGGGCCGGGCAAGGACATCGTCAGCACGATGCCCGGCAACACCTTCGCGTTTGGCAGCGGCACCAGCATGGCCGCTCCCTTCGTAAGCGGTTCAGCGACGCTCGTTCGCGCTCTGCATCCGGGGTACGGATCGAGTCAGGTCATCGGTCGCTTGAAGACCACCGCTCATCGCGTTGATGCGGAGAATCCCAAGTACCTCGGCAAGCTGGGTGCGGGGCGCGTGGATCTCGCCGCCGCCGTCGGCATCCCGCTGGTCATCTCCGATCTCAACGGTGATGGCGCGGTCAACGCGGTGGATCTCTCCATTCTCATCGGTGCGTGGGGCACGCAGGCGGCGGACATCAATAACAGCGGCACCACGGACGCTGCGGATCTCTCGATCCTGATCGGCGCCTGGACCGGTTGATAGCGGCAGCGCGGGGCGATTACTACTCGCCAGCGAGAATTGCACGAATGGCCGCGTCAGCGTTTGGGATGCGGCGCCGCGCAGTGCTGGCATCGATGATCTCGACACCGGCGAATCGCTGCGGATGCTTGGAGATCAGGGTCAGCACTGCTTCAGCAATCCGCGACGGCGGCACACTTCCGTCCAACGCCCAGTACTGATAGTCCACCCACGAGAGACGCAGGACGATGCGCTGCAAGCGCGTGGCGGTAGTGGCCTCTCCACTCCAGAGAATCTGGGCGTCGTACTCCCACGACTGCGCGAGTTCCCGTTCGCCAAGCAGTTCGACGGCGATCGAGCGGTCATCGGTGGGTCGATCGGACGTCATGGAGTCGCGATCGTCCTTCACTTGGGGAAGAGGAGCGTGACTTGAAATCGCACACCCCACTCGGGTCCGTCTCCAAACGTCGCCGGGTAGTAGGTGCCGCCGAGATAGAGCTGCACGGGCAGTCGCCCGAACTTGAATATCTGCGCAACTCCCAGGTTGATCGGTGTGCTCCACTCGTGACCGACCCAGTCGTAGGTGGACTCGGTGTTGAGGATGATCGAGGTCGCCGTTGGAAAGGTGTACGTAACGAACGGTTGGAGGAAGGTTGCGTTGACGTCCTCGCGCGTCTCGGGGCCGGCGAACGACCAGATTTGATTGGCGAGAAGGCCGTAGGTCCAGCCCTCATCCTGCCGCAGCAGGACGATCGTCGGACCTGCACCCCACTTGCCGCTTCCAAGGTCCCGCTCGGTCGCGGTCGGGTAGAGCATCGCCGGTCCAAAGCCAATGATCCATCCGCCAATGGGGTCCTTGGGTGAGAAGAAGAAGCTCTGCGTGGTATCGCCGAGACCGAAGTCACTCGACACTCCATCGGCGACCGAGCCTTGGTAGATCACCGGCACGATGGTGCGCAGAATGTGATTCCAATCCTCCGTGATGCTGATCGGGATCACGGGCTGGATGTTGAGCGTGATGTTGCCCGCGTCCTTGGGACCGTACCCTTCCGTGTAGTTGAACTGGAACGGCACGCTGATGAGGTTCGCGATCGGGTTCGAGAGCTTCTTGGCTAGATCCGCCGAATCGTCCGGCGCCTCATTGACCGGAGCGATCTCGCCTGAGGCCTCTTTGATGGGGGCTTTGTCGCCGGGCTTGTCCTCTTGAGTCTGAAATCCCAGCGCGAGCGGAAGTGAGGTGGTCGTGTGCTGCAGCGCGAACGGTGCCGACGGCGGTACAACGCTGATCGGAGCAAGCACATCGAGATCGATTGTTGCCGTCGCGTTCGTTGCAATCATCGCGGCGGTGAACGATGCGACTGTGGCCAAGGAAGGTGTCATGAATGGCATTGGTAGGTTCCTGAGTTCGGTCGAACGGTTCGGGATCGTAAGGCATCAAGAAGCTGGCGGCAGCGCACTTACGTGCACCGCCGCCAGCGGGGGAGAAGCTGGCATTGATTGAGTGACCCAAGCCGCATCAGGGGCGAGGCGCACGTCGGGCGAGCATTCTGCCCGAACGCTCGGCGGTCCGCAAGCTTCCAAATGGAAAGTCATTAGTATTGCGGCCGCCCCCCTGATCGGCAGTTCAGGCCATCTGATATGGTGCCAGAGCGGCCGGAGACCCCGGTTGCGCGTTGCTCCACAGTCCGTGCAAGGGCATCTCCGCGTTCATGATCGACATCGACAAGAAGCACTTCGAACCAGCCTGCCGGGCCGCATTCGACGATCTGCGAGCGGCGCTTCTGGAGTTGTATGCCAGTGTCGGGGCGGACCCGGTCAGTCCGCAGGACGCAGCCCGCCGGTTCAAGGTCAACAAGACGCTGACCTGGAACGTCTCCAAAGTCATGAGTAGCGCCAGCGATCCGCTGGAGTCGGTATCCAATGTGCCCGGTTCGAGCGCGTTGCGAGGACTGCTGGAGGCGGTGCGACGCGAAGGAGCCAGCGCCAAGGCTGTCGAACGGGTCCGCGCGGCCTCTGAGGCCTTCGACAAGATGATCGAGACCTACGTTGGCGATAGGGCGACGCTCGAACTGATCGTCGATGGCATGGGGCACGGTCGCGAGGATCACCTTGAGATCAGTCGCAAGCTCGCGTTTCGCGGCAACAGTGGGCTGTTGGGGATTCAGGCCAAGACGCGTCTCATGACGGTCTTCATGATGCCCAACGCTGAATCGCCGGATCGCCTTGATATGGCCATCGTGCGCGGTTTCGTCGGGATCCGACGGCTTCGCGCGGATGTCCGCTGGCCCCTCTTTCAGGTGCGTGGTTGGGGTGCCGAAGGCGAGGCCATGAGTAACGAACATTGGAAGGCGTTGGAAACGCGGGACAACGAACCGAATCCGATGGCCTTCCTTCATCGCTTCAGCACTGTCGATCCCTCGATCATGCAGGAGGTTCGCACGGCGCACGGCATGGATTGCGTGCTCACCGGAGGTCCGCTGGGCAACGCTGGTTCGTTCGACTGCTACCTCGCAGAGTATTCCCGTTCAGCCGCCAGCAGATTCCGGACAGTCGAAGATCCGGTCGGTGAGTTCGGAGCGACTATCTCCGCACCGACCGAACGACTCATCTTTGATCTCCTCGTCCATGAGAGTTTCGACTTCGCGCTGAAACCCGAGGTCAGTTGCGAAGGTGGCATCTTCATGGGCGGTACCGATCCGGCCGCCGCCAGCAGCCATCTGCCGATTCCAATCCCGAGTTCAATCACCCAACTGCCCGGGCGTCCACCGGTCGTGGCGACACCCGCGGTGCCGCGCTACTCGGAGATCGTCTCCTTCGTGCAGGAGCGCCTTGGTTGGCAGGCGGCGCAGTTCCGCGGCTGCCGTCTCGAACTCGACTTTCCGCCCATGGGTTCGACGGTTGTGCTGCGATTCAAGCTGCCGGAACGATGATCGAGGTGGCGATCAACGGTGCTGATGCAATCACGACGCCGTGCCGCGCCGCACTTCGGAGTCCACGCCGCGTTCGCAGCCAAGGTGGACTGATACGATCCCGCACCACCGCATGAGTTTCCTGTTCGAGATCATCCGCCTGGGTCTGCACAACCTGAGGCTCCACAAGCTTCGTTCGACGCTAACGAGCCTGGGCATCATTCTCGGTGTGGCGGCGGTGATCGTGGTCACCGCGATCGGTGAGGGGAACAAGCGTGCGGCCCTTCGGGACATCCAGGCGCTGGGCGCGACCAACGTCATCGTGCGGTCGGTGAAGCCACCGGACGCCAATACCGCCAGCAGCACCCGCTCCTTCGTCGCCGCCTATGGCATCCTCTTTCAGGATCGCCGACGGCTAGAGTCCTCGGTGTTGGACGCCTTGGCAATCGTGCCCCTGAAGGCGGTCGGCAGCGAGATCAGCCTCGGCGCGAACCGCATTCAGAGTCAGGCGTTCGGGACGACACCCGACCTGCTGGAGGTCGCCCGATTGCGACTCGAGCCGCGCGGCCGATACCTCTCTACGGAGGATCTCGACCAGCGATCCCCTGTCGCGGTGATCGGGTCCGAGGTCGCGAAGCAGCTTTTCAAGCTCCAAGATCCTCTCGGTGCCGATCTGCGCATCGACACCCAGGTCTTTCGAATCATTGGCATCCTCAAGCCGGTTGGGCTCGCGGGCGGTGCGGGCTCTGCACTGGTCGGTCGAGACCTCAACAAAGACGTCCACATTCCTTTGACCACCGCGGAGTCGCAGTTCGGCAACGTCATCGTGCGGCGGCAGTCGGGATCGTTCTCGGGGGAGGAGATCGAACTCTCCGAAGTCTACGTGGTTGCGCCGGACACCGAGACCGTGCTGAACGTCGCGGAGCGTGTCAAGCGCATCATGGAGACCGGTCATCCGCAACTGAGCGACGTGCAAGTCATCGTGCCGTGGGAGCTGCTGGAGAATGCGAAGAAGGCGCTCTTGACCTGGAATGTCATGCTCATTGCGATTGCCGCCATCTCGCTCTTGGTTGGTGGCATCGGCATCATGAACATCATGCTGGCAACCGTCACGGAGCGGACCCGCGAGATCGGCATTCGACGAGCTCTCGGGGCGACGCGGAATCACATCACACTCCAGTTCCTCGTCGAGACCGGTTCGCTTGCGTCCGTCGGCGGTCTTCTCGGCATCGCGCTGGGAGTGAGCGTATCGATGGCCCTGGGGCATGTTGTTCCGCTCCTTCTGAAGCTGAGCTGGTTCCGCGACATGGGTACCAGTCGCTTGGTGCTCGAACCGCAGGTCACACCGTGGTCGATCATCGTGAGCTTCCTCGTGGCGACTAGTGTGGGGCTCATCTTCGGCATCTATCCAGCGATGGTCGCGAGCCGCAAGGATCCGATCGAGGCACTGCGACACGACTGACGATTGCGATGAATGCGCTCCGCTATGCTCAACGGCACCATGCCCTCGGATGTGAGTCCCCCCGAAGTGATCACCGAAGACCTGCACAAGGGCTTCGGCGGAAAGCCGGTGCTTTCGGGCGTGAACCTCGCCATCCACCGCGGTGAACTGGTGGCCATCGTCGGTGGATCGGGATGCGGGAAGACCGTCCTTCTGAAGCTCATTGCCGGTCACTTCGCGCCGGATCGCGGCCGGGTGCTCCTGGCAAATCACGAACTCCCTCCCGACGAGGCTGGCAACGCCCCGATGCAGGACATCGCGTTGCTCTCTGAGACGGAGTTGGACCGGATCCGAGAGCATTGGGCGGTTGTCTTTCAGCGGAACGCGCTCCTCACCGGTACCGTCTTCCACAACCTCGCGATGATGTCGCGCGAGATGAAGCACCTGACCGACGATCAGATCATGCCGAAGGCCAGGAAGGCGCTGGTCGATGTCGGTCTTGATCCCGATCTGGTCCTGTTCCGTGACCGCGAGCAGCTCTCGGGCGGGATGGCAAAGCGGGTCGCGATCGCTCGGGCACTGGTCATGGATCCGGTTTTGATCCTCTACGACGAACCGACCTCGGGACTCGATCCTGAGATGTGCTTCCAGATCCACGATCTCATTCGCGAGACGCACGAGGCCCAACCGGCGCTGGCGGCGGTGCGCCGCGGGGTGGTCCGAACAAGTGTCGTGGTCACCCACGACACCGAACTGTTGCGCCGCCTGTCACCGCGCGTGGTGATGCTGCACAGCGGTGGAGTACGTTTTGACGGCCCGTATGCCGCGTTCGCAGCCAGTACCGATCCGCACATTCGTCCCTATCTCGGTCAGATGTCGGCCCTGCAGGAACGGCACACGATGGATTGAGTCTTCGTGAGGTTGTCCCGTTAGGGACGTCGCCAAAGTTCGAGAGCGCCGGCGCCCCAGTCGATCCAGCCCGACAGCGTTTCCGTGCGAACGTAGCCTTGCGATGAGAGTGTCGCGATGCGTTCGGCCGGAAGCGTCGCGGGATAGAGAACGATGATCGCTCGCGGTCGGGTCGTCGTGAGTCGAGCGTCGAGCATCGCCCCGCGATCACCGAAATCAACCAGCGGCACACCGAGGACCGTGGCGTAGTAGGCCAGCGGATTGTCCCGCAGACCGATCACGCCGACGGATTCCTTTGCATCGAGCATCGACTTGGCTCGCAGAAGCGCATCGCGCAACGGTTGACGCGGAGGAAGCGTGAGCACGTCGGCGGTCGAGACACCGACCAGAACGGCAAGCGCCGCGATTCGCACGCCGCGCGTCTGCAAGCGATCGAGACCCGCTGCGATGAGAAGCGCCGTCGCTGGCGCTGTGAAGAGTAGGAATCGGGCATAGAGCCACGAGTGACCAATGGCAGCGATCGCGTACGCGAGCGGAAACGCTGCCGCCGACACGATGATGGCAGTGCGAAGTTGCGGCGCTGCGCGCAGCGACGGCAGCCCGACAATGATGAGAATTGCACCGGGAATTGCGGCCCACCAGGTCCAGGCGCCGCCCAGCCCGAAGAACGCATGCAGCGTCTCGATGCCTAGGAGTGACGGTTGCGATGTGGAGGTGGTTCGGAACTGCTGGCGCAGGGCCAAGAGATCGGGAAGGATCGGAGCGTAGAGGAGGAGCGTGATGGCCGCCGCGATCAAGAGTGTCAACAGGCCGGCGATCGCCTGTTGACGACGTCCTCGCGCGAGATCGACGAGGCACCACACGCCGTGCGCGAGCGGGACCACGAGAAACACCAGGTGAGCCCACGCCGTGAGTGCGATGACGAGCGCGTAGATCGCCCAGGTCGCGGTCGATCCGATGCGCCGCGCCCGCAACCCAAGCCACGTCGCCATCGTGGCGCCGAGGATGACGAGGCTGTATCCGCGAGCATCGGTGCCGGCAAGGACGACGATTGGCATGACCGCCATCGATGCGGCGCTCAGGAGTCCGACGCGGTCGTTCTTCGCTTCGCGTCCGAGCGCGAACGCCGCGACGATCGTTGCGAGCGACGCGACGAACGATGGCAGACGTATCGAGAACTCATCGACGCCGAGGACGACTGTGGAACACCAGACGAGCAATTGCGAGAGGACGTGGTTGGCCTGCGAGTAGTAGTTGCCGACGATGGCCCCTGGGCCAGCGAGCGAATAGCCGCCGAATCCGACCAGTTCGTCGTACCACAGGCTCTGCCCGAGCAGCATGCCGCGCAGGACAGCCCCGACCAGAACGATGCCTGCAAGGGCGAGCGCGCTTGTTCGCGCGACGGGCGCAGCATCGTCGACGCGCAGCGGATCCGTGCGACGGACAAGGGCGAGGAGCAACACCACGCACCACGGCACGACGACTAGCGCGATGCGAAGCCAGAGCGCGCCGGTCACCGTGGCTTCGGGCGGGATGCCATTGGCATCGACGCGGGCTGGATGGGCCATCCATTGCGCCAACGCGTCGGTTGCAACGAGCAGAGAGAGAGCAGTGCACAGGAGCGCGATCGCGATGCTGATGATGAAGAACATCATCATCATCGTCATGTTCGTCGCGCGCGGAGTCATCGGGATGTCTCCTTCGCCGTGTCGTCGCGAAGCCCGCCGCTCTCCGAGACCTGCGGCAGATCAATAGTGCCGGCGCTGGCTCGCACAGCAAGCGTGCCGACAGCGATCGGTGCGTGGCGATGAACGTCGGCACGGATGCCTAGGAATGGAATGAGCGACAGCAGCCGCAGCAGCGTCGACACACCGAACACCGTCGCGTATCCGATCCACGTCTCCTGACCTTGCAGAAGGACCGCGCCGATCAACGATCCCGTGACCATCGCGAGTGAGTTCAGCAGGTAGTACCAGGTCATCACGCTGGTGCGAATCGCACTGGGAATGGTCTCCAGTAGCAGCAGAAACACCGCGAGTTCGTAGCCGCCCCACACCGCACCAGCCAGAAGCTGGCTTGGAACGATCCAGAGCGGCGATCCCGACACGAGCCAAACGGTCGCCAGCAGCGATATACCGATGGCACTCGCGACCAGCAACCATCGGGCGCCTTTGCGATCAGCGAGGGATCCGGCGAGCGGCAGGGCGAGGCTTTTGGCGACGAACGCCGCCGCGATTGCCGCGGTGTATGTCCAGGGGTCGTACGAGAGGGCCTTCAGCATGAAGGGATTGAAGAAGGGTTGGCCGATCTGCACCGCGCATTGGAAGCAGACGATCGAGACGATGAGACGTCCGTATTCGTGCTTCCCGAGAACGACATGCGGGACGCCGACGCGCTCATGCGCGACGCGATGGGCTGGAGGCTCACCTTGCGCGAGCAGGTAGCGCAGCGAGAGGAAGCGACTCGCCGACGCAAGACCGAAGCAGGCCGCGAAACCAATGAGCGGAAGACCGACTCGTTCGCCTCCGCCGATGAGACCGCCGCCGACAAGCAGTCCGCCAAGCGTTGCCAGTTGGCAGAGCCGGTTCCTCTTGCCGAAGTAACGGGCCCGCAAGCGCGACGGAAACAACTCGCCGACCCACGTGTTCCAGACGCTGGCCGCAGCGAGGGCGCCGGACCAGTAGAGCGACGCGCAGAGAAACACCGCCCACACCGGCATCGAGCCAACGATGGCACCAACGACAAGCGGAAGGAGGCTTGCGGCCTGCAGTGCTGCACACATCATCACCCAGCGGCGTGGACTTCCGACGGCGCGGACTCCGCGCGGCGCGACAAGTTGCACGATGCCACCGGCGACGAAAGGTGCGGTCGCGGTCAGTCCACTGACCACACCACTGAACCCCAACGCCACCGCGAAGGCCGCGAGATACGTCTCGCCGATACCGACCATGAACGAGTAGGTGACGCCGTCGCCGGTGCAGGCGTTCAGATCGCGGCGCAGCGACTTGGGCGGTGGATGGCTGGCGTCCTCGAACGTCGACGTCGACACACCGACGATGGTACGAACTCGCGGGCACTTGCGTCCGCGGCACCAGACTCGCGGCCAGCTACTCGCGAGGTCGTCGGTCGACGGGGGGCAGCGGCGCCGGATATCCCGCGATGCCACGGTGTATGAAGTCCGGAGCCGTCACCACCAGG
>JBBQCR010000023.1:0-17827 GCA_038318935.1 Phycisphaerales bacterium | reverse complement strand
GACCCGTTCTGGTGTGTGTCCATAGGCACCGACATCACTCCCCGATGGGCGGGGTTTGCGGGGGGTGAGGCGAAGTGCCAGACCGGACCGCACGGACTGTCGGCGGGTGCTCCAGCGATCGCGACACCGCGATGGCTGGAGGACTCGCCCAGCGACAAGATCCTCGCTGGATATCGGCAACGCAAGGGCTTGGCTGCATACCGGTCCGGAAACCCGGTGGTGTGTATCTTCCGAGGGGGCCCGAAAGCGAGCGACTTGCCGACTTCGAGGGCCTCTGGTACGGTTTTCCGTCTGACCTCGCCCGAGCGTCAGCTTCCCGACCGCGAGACACCTCAATGCATTACCCGCACAAGATCAGCCGCCGCAAGAAGATCCGCAAGGTTGGCTTTCGGCGTCGCATGCAGTCCGGCGCTGGCCGCAAGATCATCAACAACCAGCGTCGCATCGGTCGCAAGATCCGAACGCGATAAGTCGTCGTGCACGCGGCCTGATCTGGCTTTTCGGGGCCGTTCGGGGCCTTGCGAGGAACGGCGGGCCTTTGGTTTGACTTGATGCGACCTGCTGCGGCCTGCTGTGACCTGTTGGGGTCTGAAGCACAGACGATTGCCCGTCGCCGATGACCGATTTCGTTCCCGATCGACATCTGGTCTTGATCGGGCTTCGCGGCGCCGGCAAGACGACCGTCGGCCAGCGCCTTGCCGATCTACTTCGGCGCCCGTTCTTCGATCTCGATGATCTGACGCTTCGCCGCCTCGGTGCAACCTCTGTGCGAGCGGTGTTCGCTGCCCGCGGTGAAGCCGCGTGGCGCGTCGGAGAGACCGAAGCGTTCGCCGCATTCGTCGATGCTCCCTTGAACAGCGCGGTCATCGCGATGGGTGGTGGCGCGCCGCTCGTGCCCGCGATTCGCGAGCGACTGCTGCGTGATCGCGAGCGGCTGTGCGTCACGCTGCTTGACTGTTCGGCGGCGGCTGCCGCAACACGATTGAGCACTGATCCGGGCGATCGGACCAGCCTCACCGGCCTTGGACTCCTCGCTGAACTTGAGGAGCTCGCTCGCGTGCGACGACCGCAGTACATCGAACTGGCGCACGGCATCGTCGACGCCGATCGCGGCGACGCAGACGACGTCGCTCAGCGGGTACTTGATCGTCTCACCTTCGCCACTGGATGATCGGATCGAGGGAGCGCTTCGTTCGACGATATGTGGCGCTCCGTAGCGCCCTCCGGGCGCACACTCGCTCTGGAGAATCCGGCACACTGCGACGCGCTTGAGCGCAGCAGTCGATCACGATCCGTATTACGCGGCGCGTTCCTGCTCCAACCACCCTTGGCCGAGATAGCGGGCCAGCGCGAGCTTGCTGCCTTCGTCGGAGAATCCGCCGAAGTGCAATGCCATCCGTCGCGGACCCGGATCGTCGTCGGCGTCGTTGACGCGGACGATGTTGCCCCACGCCTTGATGAGCTTCTGGCAACCGGGCAAGTTGATCTCCAGACTCACTCGCTCGCCTTCCGGCAACGGTTCGTCCAACTCGAAACGAATGCCGCCTTCGCTGATGTCGTAGACGTGCCCGTCGAGTTGGGGGCCGTCGTGGTCGTGGCTTCGGACGTGCACGCGGGTGTACATCGGCATCACCTTGAAGCGGGCAAACTTTCGTCGCTCGCGCCCGTCGCCGGTTCTCGTTGCGGACATCGAAGCCTCCTTGCACAGGCGTGACATGCAGCAGCCCGTCTCTTGCCCCCACATCGGACGCAAGCGAGGACCGGTTGAGCGGGCCTTCCAGTTTCGGCCTTGAAACGCCCCTCCCGCCTTCCGATCGGATCGGCGAAGCAAGTGCGATGCCCGCACGCCCGCGAAGCGCGCCAGTTCCTCCAAGTGGGGCGCCGGTCTGTATCCTTCCGCCGTGTCCACATCGGCCTCTTCTTCGCCAATGCAGGTCCTTCGAGGCGATGTCGACGCGCCGCTCGAGCCCCTTCGGTCCCGTTCGGTCGCCCTGGTGGGCTTCGGGAACCAGGGCCGCGCCCACGCGCTGAACCTGCGCGACAGCGGCATCGATGTGCTGATCGCCGGACGCGGCGACGGACCCGGGGTCGCTGAAGCGGCGAGACTTGGCTTTCGCACCACCTCAATCCCGCAAGCCGCCGCCAGCGCCGATCTCCTGATCGTCGCCCTGCCTGACGAGACACACGCTGCCGTGTACCGCGACGCCATCGCGCCGTCGATCCGAAGTGGGAGCACGATCGGCTTCCTGCATGGATTCTCGGTTCGCTACCGCCAAGTCTTGCCCCGCACCGACATCGGAGTCGTTCTCGTTGCACCAAAGGGTCCCGGAACGACGCTGCGCGAACGGTACGTGCAAGGTCAGGGAATTCCTGCACTGATCGCCGTTGAACAGGAGTCACCGCGATCGGACGCTCGCTCGCTCGCACTTGCATGGGCCAACGGCATCGGCTCGGCGCGGGCCGGGATTCTGGAAACCACATTCGCCCACGAGACCGAGACAGACCTCTTCGGCGAGCAGACGGTGCTCTGCGGCGGACTCACCGGGTTGGTGGTGGCCGCGTACGAGACGCTGGTCGCCGCGGGCTATCCGCCGGAGTTGGCGTACATCGAGTGCTGCCACGAGGTCAAGCAGGTCGCCGATCTCGTCTACCACCGAGGTCTCGCCGGCATGCGAGCGGCGATCTCGAACACCGCCGAGTTCGGGGCCTTCGAAGCCGCCGATCGCATCGCCAGTCCGGCGGTTCGAGCCGAGTTTCGCCGCGTGCTGGAGGAGATCCGCAGCGGAGCATTCGCCCGGCGGATGATCGAGGACCACGATCGGGGCGGTGTTTGGTTGGACGCCCAACGCGTCGCGAGCCGACAACACCCAATCGAATCCACCGGCGAACGCGTTCGTGCGCTGATGCCGTGGCTGAAGGCTCCGCCAGCGAAGCCTTCATGAAGAGCTCTCCATGAACATCCTGCAAGCCATCGTCCTCGGACTCGTCGAGGGCATCACCGAGTATCTGCCGGTCAGTTCGACGGGGCATCTGATTCTCGCGGCGTGGCTGCTGGGACTCGGTCAGACTCCGGAATCGAAGGAGGCGATCAACGCCTTCAACATCATCATCCAAGGCGGTGCGATCCTCGCGGTGCTCGGCCTCTATCGAGGTCGCGTCCGACAGATGTTGCGAGGCATCGCAGGCAAGGATGCCCGCGGACGCGGTCTCTTTGTCCTCCTCGTCATCGCATTCCTTCCGGCGGCCGTCTTCGGATTGCTCTTGGACAAGATCATCGAAGAGCGACTGTTTCGGCCGATTCCGGTACTGGTGATGCTGTTCGCTGGCGGCGTGGTGCTGCTGCTCATTGCTCCGTGGCAGCGTCGATTGCGAAGGCGACACGCCGAGGGAGGAAGCGGCTTCCGCTCGATCGATGACCTCACGCCCAAGGACGCACTCATCATCGGGCTCATGCAGTGCGTGGCCATGATTCCCGGCACCAGCCGTTCGATGATGACGATTCTCGGCGGACTCGTCGTCGGATTGCCACCGGCACGGGCGGCGGAGTTTTCGTTCCTGCTCGGACTGCCGACACTCGGCGCCGCGTGTGCGTACAAACTCATGAAACAGATCAAGCTGCACGGCCTCGGGTTCGTCGAGCCGATCGGCGGTTGGGTGCCGGTGCTCGTGGGCATCGCCGTCGCCGCAGTCAGCGCCGCCATCGCCATCAAGTGGCTGGTCGGCTATCTCGAGCGGCACTCCTTCGCGATCTTCGGCATCTGGCGAATCGGGATCGCGGTGGTCTTGGCGATCGCCATTGCGCGGGGCAGCGTGAGCTTCTGAAGTCACGCCAACCCTCCCTTACCGCCGCTCCCGTACCATGCCGACACCGCCATGGGTCAGTTCGCGCTCGGCATCCGCAGTCTGGTCATCAAGTCCGCCATCTTCGTGGTGATGGCCGCGCTGTTGGCTTGGACGTTGGGTGGCACGCTCTTTCCACGTGCGGAGATCGGGGACGGACCAGCAACCGTCTGGCATGGGGCGAACTGGAAACTGCGGCTGTCCTTGGGCGGCGACGCCCCCGGAATCGTTCGCTGGTCGCTCGTTCGTCAGGAAGGCGACAAGAAGCCAGAGCCCTGGCCGCTCGCAGGCTTCGGCCGGTGGGCCGAGGCCGCGGGTCCGGTGGCCTCGGAGTCGACCTTGTACGTGGCGTTCCGCGATCAGGACGCGGTGGAATGGACCTTGGCGGCAATCACCGACAACGGCTTCGGTACCGCGCGGCTTCCCGATCGTCTGGAGGTGGAGCGACAATTTGCGCGCCTGCGGAGCGGTCTGCCGATTCAATCACCGACCGAATCCAGCAACGCTCGCGAGTCCGCCCTGCAGGCGTCTCCTTCCCCACCGCCCCAACCCGCCACCGAGTGACGCGATGCAGAACGTCGAGTGGAAGGCTGAGATCCGCGACCTCGAAGCTGCACGACGCCAGTGCGGGCTCGTCGGCGCGAGCCAGGTCGGCAGCTTCGTCCAGATCGATACCTACTTCCGACTCACCGACGGCCGCTTGAAACGGCGCGAGACTCCCGGCCGACCGATCGAATGGATCTTCTATCGACGGCCCGACTCGCTCGCCGCCCGGGTTTCGCAGTACACGCTGCTCAGCGACCAACAGGCGCGAGTGCGTTACGGCGAAGGCACACTCGTGCCGTGGAAGATCGTCCGCAAGACGCGTGAGCTCTGGGTCATCGACAACGTGCGGATTCACTTGGACGATGTCGAAAGCCTCGGTCTCTTCATCGAGTTCGAAGCGGTAGTGTCCGCGCGCCACGATCTCGCCGAGTGCCGCATGATGCTCGCGCACTTGCGCGACCAGTTCGCACCGATCCTCGGCGAAGCGATTGGAGGCTCCTACGAGTCGCTGTCGCCGGACCTCCCCGAGGTCGATCGCGCGCCGCGCTGGCCATGAGGTGCTCACCGCGCGGAGCGCCGTCCCTTCAGCAACCGTGCGGTCGGCATCGGAGCCGACTCACCGACGTGTGTGTCCCTGAAGCGCACTCAATTTGGGATCGTGTACTCGCGAATTTCGGCCTGTTGGCCCGGTCGCTTGGGAACAGCGACGAACAGTGACCGTAGCTCAGCCACCAGGAGACCGGTGCGTGCGCCTGCGGCAGTCTTCATCGATGCGAGCTTGGTGTACGCCAACTGATCCTTGGTCTCGAACACGTCGACGCCTCCGCTGCCATCGCCTCCGACGACAAGAACGCGGCCGGATTTGGCATCGACAAACACCTCGTCCGCATCACCGATGCACTCCGGTGAGGCGACAACCGCGCCCGAATCGGTATTGATCACGAGCAGTTTCGCAGAGCGGCGACACCCGACATACAGACGCTTGTGGGTGGCATCGAGGGCCATCGGAAAGTTGCGGCCCGCTTCGGCAAGCTTCCACGTCGCAATCACTCCCTGGGTTGACCGATCGGCGACGATCACTTCATCACCGCCGGGCACGTTCACGTAGATCCGTGATGTCCCGCGCTCCACCTCGAAGGCCTCCGGATGGCCGGGCAGTTTGATCTCCGCGGTCTGCTTCAGCGTTTGCACATCGAGCACAGAGACGGCTCCACTGCCATGACCGACCACGACGAATCTTCCATCGGCATCGAGCCGCATGTTGTCGGCGTCGTCTCCGACATCGACGGTGAGCTTCTCTTCCAACGTTGTTGCGTCATAGGCGTGAACTGTCCCATCTCCGCCACAGGAAACCACAACTCGCTTGGTCGCCGGTGTGAACACGATGCCCTGCGGCTCTTTGAGACCACTAACGCTCTTGATCGACTCACCCTTCTCTAGGTCGATGACTTCGAGTGATCCGTTCTCGAGCGCGGCAACGAAGAGTCGCCTGGTCTCCGGGTCGTACGCGAGGTGGTCGATGCGGCCACTCACGCCTGGCATTGGTATGACTCGCTTGAGCACCAACTCCGTCTTGGCCGACGCTCCGGGTGGTGGGAGCAGCAGCGGCTGGTAGAGGCCCAATACGGCGAGCACAATGATGACACAACGCATGGGGCACCTCCGAGTGGTCTCTCTGAAGACGCATCATCTCAAGGACCGATCGATCATGGTGCGGATGATGATGCGCATGATGATGCGAGTCTCAAGTTGGGGTCCGCCGCGCCAGCCAACCAGGCGATACCTGCAGCGCGCCGGGGCGGGCTCACTGCCGTGACTGATGCGTGACGATTGGGACGTAGCCCACTTCGAAACCTTTGGGTGGCGTGACAAGAAGCGCCGGATCGAGTGTCGCCAGTTCGCCGCGCCCCGGGGGCGCCATGTAGTCGCGGTCGATCGGCCACGCTGCGTGGATCTTCTCCACGAACGCTTGCAGTGTGGCCTTCTTCTCCAGGCTCCAGTCGTACTGCTGGAACGACGGCTGATCGACGAAGCGGTACCACGAGTAGGTCACGACCGAACCGTCGGAGAGCGTCGCGGTGAACGGCCCCGCCTTGGCGCCCGGGTGTGCCCAGGCGCCGGTGGTCGGTGAGGTATAGGGCTCGCCCGGACCGGCCAGCGGAAACTCGGCCGACAAGAGTCCCGTCTCAGGAGGGACATCTGCGGGCGCGACCGCAACGCGTTCCTTGCCGACTTGCTTGAAATACTGCGGGAAGACGCCATTGGGGCTCACATCGCTTTTGGCCCACTCCAGTCCCCACACGTTGCCGTCGAAGACCTTGTTGTCGAAGACTCGATCGATTCCCGTCATGGTCTTGCCATCTTGAGCATAGTGCGTGGGAACGCTCGTCAGCGTGGACTTCCATACGCCTTTCGCGCCGCTCTCATGGAACTTGCCCGAGCACGGCGCGCCACCGTCGCGCCACCCTTTGAATGCGTCGTACAGGGCGGCTTTCGAGTAGTACGTCACGTCCTGCACCAGCAGGGATCGTCCTTGTTCGTCCACCGGAAACTGCAGCTTGGGAATTTTGGAATAGACCACCCCGTGCGCATCGGGTGCTTCAAAGCGCGGCACCGTGTTGATCTCCATGGCGCCCCCGCCCATCGTGCCAGGCCGCGCATCCAGTCCGCGCCCGTGAAGGAACGGAGCGTTGAAGAGCTTGCCGATCTTGCTCCAGGTCTCGGGGATGTAGTACGCGATCGGACCTTTGAAATTGGCCGCGCTCAAGAAACACGTCCAGCTCTGGTCGCCGGTCGGTGGGTCGCCCGCGGTCGCGTCGGTGAAGGGAAGCGCCATCCATGCATAGCCCAGAAACTGGCCGCGAGGTTTGCCTTGAAACGGCAACCCGTCAGGCGGGATCAGAAGTCGGTTGCTGACTTGGGCAATACCCAACCGATTGTCTGGAAGGGCCGCGTTGCTGTAGAAAAAGGACCACCCCGGCGAGCCGACTTCGTAGTCGTAACACTGCGGTGTGGCGTTCATACTGAACTTCGGCGGGCCGTAACGGAAATGGTTGCCCGCCCAGTAGCCGAGCCCTCCCTCAACGGTCTGGAAGACGCTGCTCCAGGTTGGCCCGCGCTCGGGCCACGTGCGGGCCAGCGTTCCCTCGGGAGCCAGCGGCTGGTCCTTGTTGTCAGCGTTGTCCGGCATGATCCAAGTGCTGGCCAAGCCGATCTGAAAGTTCGCGAGCGGCGTGTCGACAAGCGTCCAGACCGCTGAGTAGAAGCCCATCCCGGCGCTGTACTCGGCTTGCGCGGGCGGCCGGGCTGCGTTGAAGCCGATGTAGCCGTGCAGTCCCTGAGAAAGCGCGGTGGGGCTCGCAGTGGCAGCTCTGTCGAGGTCTGTGGTTTCCTGCGCGGCGCACGTACTCGCGACGATGGCGAGACCGATGGCAGAGGCGACGACAAATGGAATGGGCATTGCCAAACTCTACAGCCACTCCTCCGTCTGCAGCCTCAGAGATTCTGGACCGCTGAGGAAAGTCCGGGGCTTGGGGCGTTCGCGTTGGCACAGAGGGATGCATCGCGCGGAATGAGGATTTCCACCGCGCCCCACTCCGCCCCGCGGTGCACGCGGATTTCCGACGGCCCCGGGATTCCGCGCCCACGGACGGTTCACGGAGCTTTCGCACGATTCGTGCCGCGAGTCCGGCGGAGACATGGAAGATGCCGGGCACGGGCGGGTACCATGTCCCCTCGTTCGTCGCCGCCTCTGTGTCCACCGCGAGCTTCGTGAGCACCGCGCCCGTCTCTTCGTCCACCCCCGTCGACTCGTCCGACCCCAACGCGGACGGCGGTCTGTCGGCCCCTCCGGCGAAGCGGACCATGGTCCAGCGGGCCGAGGCGTGGCTGTCGCGACTCTCGACGAAGAACACCTTCTTCCAACGCGCCTTCTCGCTCGTCTACCTCCCCTTCGCATTTCGCTCCGGCATCTCCGTGAAGCGCGACGGCACCAGCCGTTTCGTGGCGGTCCTCCCGTTCACTCGCTTCAATCGCAACTGGTACAACGCGATGGCTGGTGCGGCGCTCTTGGGCAACTCCGAAGTTGCGGGCGGCATGTACCTCTTCGCCAAGTGCGGCAGCGACTACACCATCGTTTGCAAGCACATGAACTATCGGTTTCTCCGGCCATGCTTTGGACCGGCGATCTACGAAGTCATCCAGAGTGAGGACATCGACACCAAGCTCAAGCTCGGTGGTGAGTTCAACATCGATCTGGAGATGGAGATTCGCCAGCAACTCAAGAAGAAGGGTCGGGAGATGCTGGTTGGGCGTTGCTCGATTACCTTCCACTGCACGCCCAAGTCGATGGTGCAGGCGCGGCGTGATCGCCGAAGTAAGAAGATCCAGTCCGACGTGGCGTAGGCATTCTGATCATGCCCGTCATGCTCATCATGCTCATCATGCGATGCCTCGCGTCGGGTCGTTGACCCGTACACTGCTGCTCGCATGATCGCACGGCTTGGGAACACCGTCGGCTGGGGACTCTTCTGCGCCGCCAGTTGGACGTGGTGCATCGGGATGTACCTCCCGATCATCATGCTCCGGCACTGGGGATGGCCGGGCTTCTGGGTCTTCGCCGTCCCCAACATCGTCGGTTGCGTCGGCTTTGGGTATCTCTGTCGCCGTGACACCAGCGAGCGCCTTTGCCGCGAGCACGCGGGGGCGATGGTCCTCTTCTCAGCGATCACGATCGCCTTCCAACTCTTCTTCGTCAGTTGGGTCGCGGGCGCGTTCGCGTCACTCTTTGCGAAATCCGCGGGCGGTCCGGCGGGTCCTCTTCCAATCACCTGGATTGCTCCCGCGGCGTGTCTCTTCGTTGCGACGATTTTGAGTCTCGCACACGAACGATGGTGGCCTTGGCTCGGAGCGCTGACCACGGCCGTCTCGTACGCAACGTGGATGCAACTCGGGACAGGCTTCAGCATCGAATCGGGAGTCGCTCGACTCGCTGAGGTCCCTTCGTCCGGTGACGCGCCAATCGCCAAACTGGCGATGGCCGCCCCGATCATCGTCTTCGGATTCCTCCTCTGTCCTTGGCTCGATCGAACATTTCATCGCGCCCGGCAACGGGCCAGCAGCCCGCACGCGTTCGGCGTCTTCGGGGCGTCGTTCTTCGTCGTGATCCTGATGACCGCCGCGTACGGCGCCAGCGGTCGACTGAACCTGACGACCGCCGTGATTGCCCATCTTGCCACGCAACTGACGTTCACCGTCGCGGCGCATGTGCGCGAGTTGCGGCTTGCGCCGGTACCGGCCGGCAGGTCTCGACGGCAGATGACTATTCTCGCGCCGGCGCTCGTGGGAGTGCTTGCGGCCGAGGCGTCGTCCTTCACGTCCGCGGATCCGGAAACCACGTACTTCCTTTTCCTCGGCTGCTACGGATTGCTCTTCCCCGCGTATGTGCTCTTGTTCCTACGGCCGGGCGGTTGGCCGGTCACGCAGCCGCGGCTGACGATCTTTGGACTCTTGGTTCTGGCCCTCTCGCCGTTGGCGGCTCGCGGTTTCGTGCAGCTCGACACCCGCCTGCTGCTGATTCCGGTTGTCGTCCTCCTTCTCGCTGCATTCGCGTTTTCCCGCCCAAAGCCGGCAATCCCGGGCGCGCCCGCCCCGGACGGTCGATAGAACAGTGGAGATATCGAGGAGTCCTCGGATGGGGCCCAATCCGCTGCGCCCGCTGGCGCCCGACAAGTTCGACTATTGGAAGGCCCACCACCTCCTGAATCGGGCGGGTTTCGGCGGCACACCCGCGCAGGTGCGCTCGCTCGCCAACCTCGGTCTCAACAAGGCCGTCGACACCTTCGTCGAGTCGCTTGGCACCGGTGACAGTCCTCCGCCACCAACGTGGGACAAGGACTTCATGCGACCGCCGACCGCGGACGAACGGCAGGCCGAGCAAGCCGCGCGACGGGCCAACGACGAAGCGGCTCTCGAACGCATGCAGAAGGAACGGCAGCGCCGCGAGCAACTCGACCGCGAACAGATGCGCGAAGGACAGACGTGGTGGCTGACGCGCATGATCGAGACCGGGCGTCCGCTTGAAGAGAAGATGACACTCTTCTGGCACGGCCATTTCGCGACCGGCTATCGCACCATCGAAGACAGCTACCACATGCTGGTGCAGAACCAGCTCTTCCGCAGCCACGCGGTCGGCAATTTCCTCGAGCTGGTCTACGCGATCATTCGCGATCCGGCGATGCTCGAGTATCTCGACAACGACGAGAATCGCCGCCAACGACCCAACGAGAATCTGGCCCGCGAGCTGATGGAACTATTCGTACTTGGCGAGGGCAACGGCTACACCGAACAGGACATCAAGGAAGGCGCACGGGCACTCACCGGACTTACGTTCGTCGACGACGATTTCGTGTTCAGGGACGACGACCACGACTCCGCGCCCAAGACGCTCTTTGGCAAGCGCGGTCCATGGAACGGCAACGACTTCGTGAAGTTGATGCTGGAGAAGCCAGTCGCCAGCGAGTTCGTGTGCTGGAAGCTCTTTCGCTTTTTCGTGAACGACGCCCCCGGAGCCCCGAGTGACGATGGGCAGACGTTCGTGCGCGGACTCGCCAAACAGTTCCGCGACGGCGGCTACGAGCTGCGCCCGATCCTGCGCACCATGTTCCGCAGCGAGTTCTTCTACTCGCCCAACAACAGCGCCGCGGTGATCAAGAGTCCGATCCAACTCATCGTGCAGGCGCTGCGTTCGTATCGCACGCCGGTGCGATCGATGCCTGCGCTGGTCAGCGCCGCCGATCTGATGGGCCAGAATCTCTTTCAGCCGCCGAACGTCAAAGGCTGGGATGGCGGTCGCGCGTGGATCAACACCGCGACCCTGTTTGTGCGACAGAACCTCCTGATCTATCTCCTGACCGGGCGGCGTCCGCAGCAATACGACTGGCCTGCCAGCGACGAACACTACGACGCGACGCACCTGCTCGATGACCTCACGGCTTCCGCAGGCGATGATCCGCCGTCCGCAGACGACATCGCTCGTTTCCTGCTGCGATTCAGCCTCGCGGCCAAACCTCATCCAGATCGTGTCGAGGCCCTGCGACGATTCCTCGCTGACACCGCCAGCGCCCCGACGAACGATCGACTCATCGGTGCCCTGGCCCTCATCACTGCCATGCCCGAATACCAGCTCTGCTGAGGCACTTTCATGATGACTCGACCCCATGCATTCTCCCGTCGCATCTTCCTCGAGCAGGGACTGCTGCTCGCGTCGATGGCCTCGACAGTGCCGCACTTCATCCAGCAATCGGCGCTTGGCATGCTCCTGTCCACGCCGCAGGGCGCTTCGGGGGTTCCCGACGAGCGCATCCTGGTCATCGTGCAGATGGGCGGCGGCAACGATGGACTCAACACCGTGATTCCGTACGGCGACGGCGCGTACTACGTCGCACGCCCGTCGATTGGCTTCGGTGCGCCGGGCAAGCCGAGTAGCGCCGGACAGTCTTTGCAACTGGACGCCGGCAAGGGGCTCGGACTCCATCCGAATCTCGCGGGACTCAAGACGCTGCTCGACGAGGGAAGGGCAACGGTCATTCAAGGCGTCGGCTATCCGAACCCGAATCGCTCGCACTTCACCTCGATGGACATCTGGCAGACGGGGCGCGAAGACGGCAAGGGTTCGGGATGGGTCGGTCGCTACTTCGACTGCACCTGCAACGGAACTCCGCTGCCCGAAGGCGCGGTTGCAATCGGTCGGCAGGCGCCGCTGGCGCTCATGGGCGACGTGCAGAAGCCGATCGCGTTTGAGTCGGCGGAGCTCTTTCGCTGGCTCGGCAAGGACCTTCACGCATCGCTCGAAGCACCGTACGAAGCGATCAACCGCGCTGGTCCCCTCGATGGCGTCGAAGCCGATACGCAAACCAATTTTCTGATGCGCACATCGCTCGACGCTCAGGTCTCAAGCGAACGCATCCGCGCCGCCGTCGCCAAGCGCCCGTTGGTGCCCTATCCCAACTCGAATCTCTCGCAGCAACTCCAGACCATCAGCGCGATGATTCGTGATGGCATGAAGACACGCGTCTACTACGCGACCATCTCGGGCTTCGACACCCACGCGGGACAGCTCGGCTCGCACGCCAATCTCATGCGGCAATTCGGCGATGCAATGCTGGCGTTCCAAGAGGACCTCAAGGCCCAAGGCAACGATGGTCGCGTCCTTACCATGTGTTTCAGCGAGTTCGGCCGCCGTGTGAAGCAGAACGCCAGCGCCGGCACCGATCACGGAACGGCCGCGCCGATGTTCCTGCTGGGACCTATGGTCCGCGCGGGCGTTCTTGGCGATCACCCGTCGCTCACTGATCTCGATCAGGGCGACCTGCGGTTCGGAATCGACTTCCGCTCGGTCTATGCGGGGATTCTCACCGATTGGTTGAAAGCCCCCTCTGCAAAGATCCTTCGCGGCGACTACCGCAAGGCGGAACTCTTCAACGCCACGACGTGACCGAACGCCTAGCATGCGAATCATGCTTCGACTTTCCTCGCTCGCCTCCTTCGTCGTCCTCATCGCCTGCTCCGCACTAGCGCTGGGCGGCTGCTCCAGGAGCGAACCTGCCACGAGCGCTGCACAACCCGTCGCGCTGCACTACACCGTCGAGAAAATGCACTGCGACGGCTGCGTCTGGGCGATCAGCAACAAGGTGACTGCTATCCCCGGCGTCACCTCGTGCAAGGTCGAGTTGGAAGCCAAGACCGCCGACATCGAAGTGACCGACGCGGCGCTTGCCTCGAAGGTGGAAGACGCCATCAAACGCCTTGGCTACGAGGTCGCTCGAAAGCCCTGACGGAGTGCGTGCGGTGCGGAATCAGGCAAGCGTTCGCCCGGCGCGAAGCGTCGCTAAATCGTGTTCCCGCACGATCGTCGCTGCCAGCGGATGGGTCGCACTCGGGCCGCGGGCCTCGACAAGTTCGCAGACCGCGAAGTCGGCGCTCTTTTGCTCGTACTCCCGTTGCCACTGCGTGAAGCGAGCTTCCGCGTCGTGATCGACGAACGGAAACTGCGGCGGGCGCGAAAGCTCCGTTGCACGCGACAGAGAACGCGGTAGCGCGGATCGGATCCGAACGCATCGAGCAGCTTGGTCGTGCGCTCGATCACATCTCCTTCGGTGGTCGCCTGTCGCCCGTGAATCCGGGCGATCAGCCGCTGGAAAAACCTGGGCCTGGAAAGATCGACATCGATGAACGCGACCGTCGCGGTGTTCAGCACCAGCGTGCCGTAACGATTGCGGGTGATAGCCGCAATGCTGATGTCCGACCATCCGAACGCGGTGGTTTCATGCACGAGATCGGTCGAGTCGTCCTTCGCCGAGACCTTCCCTCGGGCCCAATGGCGCGGGATGTTCATACCGCTGCTATCGGCTGGACCAGCGCCTGACGAATCGCTTTCTCCGCGTCGTCGAGCGACCCCTTGATCCGTGCACCGGCGGCGTGCACATGTCCTCCGCCGCCGAACCGGCTGGCGAGCTCGTTGACGTCGATGAAGCGGCCAGCGTCATCGCGCGGCTTCGATCGAAAGGAGATCTTGATGAGCCCGGGTTCGGCCTCGATCAGGAACGCGGACGCACGCACCGCGGCGACAGCCATCGGCATGTTGACGATGCCGGCGGTCTCCTCGACGCTGGCGCCGATCGAGGCGAAATCAGCGGCAGAAAGCTGCATCAAAGCGACCTGACCTCGCGCCCCGAGGTCGATGAAACGAACGCTCGCAAGCGCTGCCCCTTCGATTCGAAGCCGTTCGGGACGACCGCTGTTCTCGATGACCTCAACGAGCCGGTCCTTGTCCACGCCGGCGGCAAGCAGTCTGGAAGCCAAGGCGAATTCAGGCGGCTTGGCGTTCTGATGGCGGAACCAGCCCGTATCGGTCGCAAGTCCCAGGAAGAGCGCCTCCGCGATGCTCCCGCGTCCCTTGGCGTCAGCGCCCGCGGTGAACGCGACGCCGAGGGCATCGATCAGCGGCGCGATGACAGCCGTCGCGGATCCGCAGCGCACATCGACGATGCGCTCCGCAGCGACATGGTCACCGCGAGCGTGATGGTCGAGTCCAATGGTGCGCGCGGTTCGTTCGCGGAGCCACGGTCCGAGCGTCTCGAGTTGCGACAACGCCCCGGTGTCGACGATCACGATGAGATCTGGTTCGCCGGAGGGGAATCGCGGAGCCTTGGGATCGACGCATTGAATCGGCGTTGGCTCAGCGAGCGTGAGGAGATTCGGTTCGAACGGACCGACCAGCCACGCCTCAGCGGCGATATGAAGTGCGTGCGCAGCCCGCACGATCGCCAGCACCGATCCAAGCGCATCGCCGTCGGGCTTGGCGTGCGTCGTCACGACGATGCTTCGCGCCGCTCGGATACGGGCCGCAAGTTGCTCGACCGACGCGTTCGACTCGTACGAGAAGGTCTCGGTCATGCCGTCGCTCCGGTCGTGGTTGGTGCGGGTACGCGGGCCCGAATCTCGTGAATATCCGCTCGAATGCGCTCCAGGAGTCCGTCGAGCGACGCGAACGTGCGCTGTTCACGGATCCAGGTGACGAAGCGGATCCGCACCGACGCTCCGTACCAGTCGAGCGGCAGCAGCGTGTCTAACAGGTGCGCTTCGCAAGTTCGGGCGGCGTGGCCGAAGTGCGGCTTGGTGCCGATCGAGATCGCCGCAATCGCTTCGTGTCCGTCGGGCAATCGCACGATGCCGCCGTAGACGCCGTCCATCGGAAGAAGCTGCTCGGTCGTCGCGAGGTTGAGCGTCGGATATCCAATCGTGCGGCCGCGCCGATCACCGGGCGTTGTCGTGCCGACGAGTTCGTAGGAGCGCCCGAGTACCAGCGCCCCATCACGCACACGACCCCCTGTGATCAGCCATCGAGCCAGCGATGAACTCGCTCGCACCACCGTGCGATCAGTGAGCATGACGTCCACAGGCGCGACAATCCGCGTGTCGAATGCTTCTCGTGTTCCGAGTTCGTGGAGCGTGTCGATCGAACCCGCGCGGCCGCGACCGAAGCGGAAGTCCGCTCCTTCGACGATGGTCGCGAAGGGAACGCGGTCGCGCAGTTGAAGAAGAAACGGTTCTGGTTCGAGTGAAAGCAGCTCCGGTGCGGGATCCAACTCGACGACCTCGTCGCAGCCGACCTCAAGCAGCAGACGATGACGCTCAGTCACCAGCGTGAGTCGCGGCGGCGCAGCATTGGGGCGGAGTCGTGCGATCGGCAGCGGCTCGAAGGTGATGGCGACGACGCGTCCATCGACGCCAACGGCAGCGCGGGCCGCGCGAACCAACGCCACATGCCCGCGATGAACGCCATCAAAGTTCCCGATCGTGATTGCGATCATTGGCCGTAAGCCGATGCTGGGCAACAGCTTGCAAATCTATCCCGAGCCCGCCTGCTAGCCGGTGGGTTTGCGTCCCAGCGCGTCCGACGGGTATTTATACGGGATGCGCGTAACGCCTGCCCAAGCGGTCTCTGTTCCCGACGCCGCCTCTTGCACCCAAATCATGGACGAACTTGCACGCTCCTTCCGCGAGACCGCGGAGTCGGTTGTGCCATGGTTCATGAGCCAGATGCCGACGATGTATTTTCAGGACACCGACCGAGCATCGCAACTCAGTCATCTGCGAGCGATCATCGCCGCGAAGTCCTCGGGCCGTCCGCTGGAGATGACCCTTCGCAGCGAGGACAACCGCCAGTGGACGCTCCTTCGTCCAGGCAATCGGCCCGGCGTCCTCGCGGAACTCGTCGCGAGCCTGCCCACCGATCTTTCGTTGCGGGCAGCGAAGATCCATTCGTCGCGCGACGGTCAACTGGTGCTTGACACCTTCGAGTTCGGCGAGCAGTTGCCGTTCGATCCCAACGATCCGCGACAGGCCGAGAAGGTCAAGGCCACCATCGCGTTTGCCGCGAGTAACGGGGCTGACTGGACGCAGCAGGAGATCGAGCGTTTCTTCCGGAACTGCACGCAGGACTACACACTGACGCTCACGCCGCTGCGCATCTGCAAGCACAACGCGCTCTTCCGGAAGGTCTCCGGCAGCGACGGCGCGATGGTGGAACTTGAGCCAGAGGCAGATCCGACCGTCAGTCGGCTCACCATCGCCTTCGCCAACGCTCGCACGCGCACAATGATCGAGCGCGTGGCTCGATTGCTGGCGGGACACAAGGTGTCGATTCACCGGGCTCACCTCGACGTCATCAAGGATCCGCCACACGGTTCGGTGACGCTCCTGGGTTTCGTCATCCAGAGTCCCGACGGGACGGCGATCGATCCGCGCAGCGATCTTTGGCGCGGCGTGCACCGCGACCTCGCCCGCATCAAGTGGATCGACGACGCAACGCTGCGACTCACCGAACGGCACGTTGGCCTTGAGCTCATCCGGGCCGAAGCCATCCTTGGTCTGGCGCATCTCGTGCATCAGGTGCTCTGCCCGAGCAATCCGTACGCATTCACCCACGATCGCATCCACGCGGCCGCGGAAGAGAATCTCCCGATCTCCAAGGCGATCGTTGAACTCCTGATCGCCCGATTCGATCCGGCGAAGCCGCTCGATGACGCAACCTTCGCGGCCCGGGCCGCCGGATTGCACGCGGACATCGAAGCCAAGGCCCCGGTCGAGCCCAACCGCACCATCCTGCACACGATGCTGCAGGCGGTCGAGCACACCTATCGCACCAACTTCTTCCTGCCGGAGCGCTGCGGATTCGCGCTCCGCATCGATCCGAAGTTTCTCAAGAACGATCGTCGCCCCGAGAATCCCTACGGGACCTTCTTTGTGCACGGTCGTGGCTTCGATGGCTTTCACAACCGCTTCCTCGACATTGCCCGCGGCGGCCTTCGCGTCATCCGTCCGTCGACGCCCGCGCAGTGGGCCCGCGAGGCGGAGCGACTCTTCGACGAAGTGTACGGGCTCTCGTGGGCCCAGCATCTCAAGAACAAGGACATTCCAGAGGGCGGCGCGAAGTGCGCCATCCTCGTTCGACCCGGCGAGGACATGACGCGCTGCGTGAAGGCGTTCGTCGACTGCATTCTCGATCTCATCACTCCGGAGCCCGAGACCAAGAAGCTTGTGATCGACCGCTTCGGCAAGCCGGAGTTCATCTACCTCGGGCCGGACGAGAACATCACGCCGGATCACATCGAGTGGATCGTGGCCCGCGCCAAGCGCCGCAAGTACGGCATGCCGACCGCGTTCATGTCGAGCAAACCCAACGCCGGCATCAACCACAAGGTCTACGGCGTCACCAGCGAAGGCGTGAACGTCTTCCTCGAGGTCGCACTCCTCGCTCGCGGCATCGATCCGCGGAAGACGCCCTTCACGGTCAAGCTGACCGGCGGCCCCGACGGCGATGTCGCGGGCAACATGATCAAGATCCTGCATCGTGATTACGGCGCAAACGCTCGCATCG
>JBBQCR010000022.1:0-18473 GCA_038318935.1 Phycisphaerales bacterium | reverse complement strand
ACCCGTAGGACTTGCACAGTCGCGAAGCCGCGGCCAGATAGCCCGGCGCGGGGAGATTCACTCCCTTGCCTTGGATCGGTTCGACGATGAACGCGGCGACATCACCGCGCTGAAGTTCGGTCTCAAGCGCTCCGAGGTCGTTGAACGGGATGGTTCGCGCGCCGACCAGAAGCGGCCCGAATCCTTCGCGGAAACTCTCGCAGCCGTTGATCGAGAGCGCGCCGGTCGTGAGTCCGTGGAAGGCCTTGTTCGCTCCGAGGATGCCGTTGCGGCCGGTAGCGCATCGCGCAAACTTGATCGCCGCTTCGATGCCCTCGGTGCCAGAGTTGGTGAAGAAGACGTAGTCGAGCCCGTTTGGAATCCGCTTCTTCAGTTCGGCCGCGAGCATGCCCGCAAGCAGTGGGGCCTCGAACTGGACCATCGTTGGAAAGTCGAGCGCGAGATAGTCCTCGAGCGCCTTCTTGATGATCGGATGGTTCCGACCCATGTTGCAGACCGCGTATCCGCCAAGCAGATCGAGGTACTGCCGTCCGGAATCGTCCCAGAGATACGCGCCCTGGGCCCGCACGTAGACGTGGTCATAGCCAATGGTCTTCAGGACCTTGGCGAACTGCGGGTTCACGTGCTGGGCGTGAAGCTCGTAGTTGGCACCGATCTGGCGTTTGATCTCGGAGCGAAGGTCGAATGGCACGGGGAGTCCGGGGGGAACCATCGGCAGTCTACTGCATTGGTTGGGGCAACTTCAGAGAGCGAACTTGACGACACCGCCGACGATCGTATGGGTGACCCGACCGGTCACCGTCCAGCCGTCGAACGGGCAGTTGCGGCTCTTGGAAGCGAACTGGGCCGCTTGGATCGTCCACTGGACCTTTGGGTCGATGACGGTGATGTCCGCGATTCCGCCGATGGTCAGCGTTCCCAGCGACTCGTAGCCGGGGCGAGCGCCGAATCCGCAGAGCCGGGCGGGTTCGATGGTCATCATCGCGATCATCCGCGGCCAGTCGATGACGCCATCGGCGACGAGCGCCTTGACGTAGAGCGGCAATGCGCATTCCATGCCGATGATCCCGAACGGGGCGCTCGAAAAGTCGCGGGCCTTCTCGGCGGCCGTGTGCGGCGCATGGTCGGTCGCCAGAACGGTGATCGTCCCGTCCGCGACCGCCCGCTTCAACTCGTCGATGTCGCGGTGCGTCCGCAGGGGCGGGTTCATCTTCGCCATGGTGTTGTAGCCGTCGCAGTCGTCCTCGGTCATCAGCAGATGATGCGGCGCGACTTCTCCGGACACCGGTTGACCCTCGGCGCGGGCCCGTCGCAGAATCTCGGCGCTGCCTCCGCTGGAGAGATGCTGAGCGTGGTAGCGGCAGCCGATCGAGCGATTGAGACGGATGTCGCGCTCGAGCATGACCTCTTCAGCAATCGCGGGCCAGCCGCCGAGTCCGAGTCGCGCGGCCAGTGGCCCGGCGTTCATCACACCACCCTGAGCGAGCGTCGGTTCCTGACAGTGCTGCATGAACGCCCGATCGAGGCTGCAGCAGACCGCGAGGACCTTGCGCATCATGTCGGGCCGAGCGATGCCGTCGCCGTCGTCGCTGAACGCGACCGCTCCGGCCGCGGACATCGCTCCCATCGGCGCCAACTGCTCGCCGTGCCGGCCGACCGTGGCGGCACCAACGACAAATACGCGCGCTTGATCGGCCTCGCGGGCCCGCATGCGCACAAACTCCATCATCGACGCGGTCTCAAGGGCCGGCGTGGTGTTGGGCATGCAGCAGACGGTCGTGAAGCCGCCGCGCACGGCGGCGGTCGCGCCGGACAGAATCGACTCTTTCGCCTCGCCGCCTGGCTCGCGAAGATGCACGTGGGGATCGATGAGTCCCGGCGTCACGAATTGACCGTCGCATCGGATGTGCTCGTCCGCGTCGCGGATCGCACCGGGCGTGGTGCTGATCGCGGCGATCCGACCGTCGCGAATCAACATGTCCGCAGTGGCATCAAATCCGCGGACCGGATCGATCACTCGGCCGCCAGTAAGGAGAAGGGAAGGCATCGGTGCGCCGAAGGTCGGGTCACTTCTCAGGCGAGGAGGTGGCGAAGGGTGACGAACCGGCGTCGACCGGCGGGCATGTTTCCTTGCCGATGGGTCGATAGGGATCCTGGAGTCCCGGCCCCTTGATCCAAGCCGCGTCGGCCATGAACGTGAGCTTCTCTTGGGGCTTGGTGATTGCAGCGATCTCTGCGGGAGTCTTGCCGGCGTCCTGGGCCAAGTGTTGCAGCGCCTCGACCGACAGCACTTGCCGTTCGGCGGTGCCAACGACCCACACCTGTCGCCCCATCGCGTTGCGAGGCACGAAGAAGCCGTAGTCGCGGAAGCGGACCAGGAGTTCGACGCCATCAGCGTCGCGAACGGTCATCCAGCAGCCCTTGACGGCGCAGACGTCGAAGACGATGCCTTCGACCTTGATGGTGGACGAGGGACTCGCGGTCTCCGCGATTGCTCCGATCGCCACTTGCGGGGTCGCGTGCACGTCGATCGCTTCCGCCGTCGCGGTACCGTATCTGGTCCAGTTCTCGTGATCGCCTCCGCTGGTACACGAGGCGAGTGAGACCATGAGGAGCGTGATGGCGAGCGTGATGGCGAAAGCGGTAACGATTCGTCGCATGGAGTGAGAGTCTCGATCGAGAGCGAGGGAACACATCGCATGATAGCGGTCCGTGCGCGCAACACCGCCGGGGTCGGCGGGGCCTCGGGTCGTGAAGCGTCGGTGTGCGGAGCTCCTCAGGCGCGACTCTTGTACGCGCCGTCCTCGGTGCCGATGATGATCTTCTCACCAGTCACGATGAAGGGCGGAACGCGGGTCTTCAGTCCGGTTTCGCACGTCGCTTCCTTGAGCTGGTTGGTCGCGGTCGCACCCTTGATGCCGGGGGCGGTATCGGTGATCGCGAGAATCACGGTCTTGGGCATCTCGATCGAGACGGCTTTGCCGTCGCACCAGAGCACCAGGACTTCGGTGTTCGGAAGCACGTAGAGCGGGAGGTCGCCGACGAACTCGCGAACCAGTTCGACCTGCTCGTAGTTCTGGCTGTCCATGAAGATGAACTTGTCGCCCTGCTGGTACAGGTACTCCATCGCCCGGCGGTCAAGATCCACTTGTTCCACCACCTCACCCGAGCGGAGCCGCTTGTCGAAGAAAGCACCGGTCCGCAGGTTGCGGATCTTGATCTGCACGAACGCCCTCAGGTTGCCGGGGGTCACGTGGGTGAACTCGGTCACCAAAAAGAGGTTTCCCTCCATCTTGATGGCCATGCCGGGGCGAAGATCGGTGCTGTTCAAGGAGAGAATCCTTCAGGGGCCCAATGGGGCCAAAAGTGGGAGCAAGCTGGCGGCAGGCGGGTCGAGAAGTCGAAAGAGCGGCAACTCTAGCAAAAAGGAAAAGCGACCAGCAACCGGCAGGGCGGATCCGGTCGCCGTCCCTTCGCGCTCCGGGGCCACGTCGCACGCCCGATAGCCCGGCCAGAGAGGTCGAAGTGGGTGGGCGGGGTTCCGCCGTTCGCTTCGGCACCGAAGTCCGAGCGCATCGAGGGTCCTCCAAACGCTGAGAGTGTCGCGACGGCTTTGGGCACTCGTCGTGGAATCCCTGATCCGTCACTGATCTGAAACTGGGTTTGCAGAAGCGGTGTGCTCCGCTGCACCACCGTTACACTTTCGCCGACAATCCAACGGCTTCCACTCCGTTAGGTACCGATCATGATCACGACCCAGACCCACACCGAGACCCAGTTCCAGACCCAGTTCCAGACCCAGTTCCAGAACCAGTTTCCGACAAGGCGCACCCTCCGAAGCGCGATTGCGGGTCTCCTGGCCGTCGCACTGGCGACCTCCGTGACCATCGCGATGCCAGCGCAGTCGACCCCGCCGGCTACAACCCCGCCGGCTACAACCCCACCGGTGACGAACCCTCCGGCTACCAACCCCCCGGCCACCTCCCCCCCGGTGACGAACCCAAGGCCGACCCGTCCGGCCCCGGCATCGCCTCCGCGGACCACTCCCGCTCAGCCGACGGCACCGCCCGCTCAGCCAGCCGGCAACCCCTCGCTCTCGACCGCGACCGACATCCGAACGGCGACTCCAGAGCCACCCCGCGGGACGACCCTGAATCCGCAGGACCCCGAGGAAATGCCGCCGCCGATCAAGCTCGACCCGCCCATCTGCGACTTCGGATTCGTGCAACCGAGTGCGGCGCCGACCAAGACCATCAAGCTCACCAACACCAGCGACAAGCCGCTGACTATTCTCGCGGTGCAGCCAAGTTGCAAGTGCACGACCCTCAACGACATCGCAGGCAGCGAGATTCCCGCCGGCGGCTTCGTCGAGTTGGAAGCGACCATGAAGGCGCAGTCCGCCCCGGGAAGTAAGCGAGCGGAGATCAAGATCCTTGTCGACGGCTTCGCACGCGTCATCAACATCCAGATGATGATGGAAGTCACGCTGCCGATCCGCATCATCCCCGGATACATCAACGCGGTGGAGGGTCAACCGCAGCAGGGACGACTGGTGATCGAGAGCCTCGACAAGAAGCCCTTCTCGGTGACCGGCGTGCATGGTCGCCAGCCCAAGTTCGCTGGCTTTGATCCGGCGACCGACGCGCCACGCAATCAGTACCTCTTGGAGTGGGATGTCAGCAAGTTCACGGCGGAGAACATGCCGCTCTTTCTCCTCGTCGAGACGGATCACCCCGAGTGTCCGATTGTCGACGTCCGCCTCCGGCACCCGTTCACCTTTCCCAAGCCGGTCCTGAAGATGCAGGACTACCGGATGACCTTGGGTCGGATTGAGCAGGGCAAGTCCGCTGAACTGATGTTTGAGATCAGCGAGTTGCCAGCGGAAGAACCAGTGGTCAGCATCGCCAGCTCCATGCCGGGCGTGAAGATCGAGATTCTGGAGACCACCAAGGAAGGCATCATCAGCAAGATCAAGACGCGGGTGACGCCACCGGCGGACTTCCTCGGAATCATGTACGCCCCGATCACCCTGTACACCACACGCCGTCAGCAGGAGATGTTCGTGTGGGGCATGATCGTCCCCGTGGGCTTCACCGGAACGCTCGGCTCGATGATGGAACCAGCGGGCGGCGCTTCGATGCGTTGGATCGGTGGAGGCAATGCGGCGAGTGCGCCCCCAACTGGAACGCCAACTGCAATCCCGGCTGCAATCCCGGCTGCATCGGCACCTCCCGTTGAAGGAGTGAAGTCAGCGGTTCCGTCGAGCGCTCGCTGAGCAGCGCGACAGTTGAACGAAGGAGCGGGGCACACCATATGGTGTGCCCCGCTGTTGTAGGAGGCGGATCGTGATTGACTGCCGCGATCAAGCACGTCGCTGTATGCCGGATGCTCCAGAGCGAGTGTGCGTCCAGAGGGCGCTACGGAGCGCCGCGATTGCTGTCGGAAGTTCGCGTCAGCGCACCGACGGAACGCCCGCGCGCGAAGAAAGCAACGCCGCGATCCGCTTCTCCGTCGGCGGATGGGTCGCGAAGAGGTGCATCAAGGTGTCGCCGCCGAGCCGCATCGCCGGTTCCACGATGAACAGGTTGTTCATCGCCGGATTTGGCTGGTCCATCGGCACGCGGCGCGAAACACTCTCGAGCTTGCGAAGCGCCGAAGCCAGTCCGTCCGGCGATCCGGCGATTGCCGCCCCGTCGGCATCGGCGACGAACTCTCGCGAACGACTGATCATCGCCTTGATGAGCGCGGCCCCCACAGCCCCGCCGATCACGACGAGGAGCCCCAACAACGGATGGCTGCCCTCACGTTGATTGGGTCCGCCCCCGAAAAGAAGGGCCATCTGGGCCAGCATCGAAAAGATTCCGGCGACCGTGCCCGCAATGGTCGAGGTCAGCGTGTCGCGGTTCTTGACGTGGGCAAGTTCGTGGGCCATGACGCCCTCGAGCTCCCGACGATCGAGTAACTGCAGGGCGCCGACCGTGACGGCGACCGCTGCGTTCTTGGGATTGCGCCCGGTGGCAAAGGCGTTGGGAGCTTGTTGCGGGCACACATACACGCGAGGCATCGGAAGCCCCGCCCGTTCGGACAGGCGACGGACGATGGCAACGAGGTCCGGAGCCGAACGCTCGTCCACCTGACGACCACCCATCGACTTGATGGCGATGGTGTCGGAGAAGAACCACATCGAGAAGTTCATCACCAGCCCGATGACGCCACCAAGAATGACGCCCTGCCAACCCCAGAAGGAGCCGACCGCGACGAGTAAAGCAAACAGGCCGCCGAGCAGGGCGGCAGTCTTGAGATTGTTGACCAGTGCGACCATAGGAGTTGTTGGAGTTGTTGTGGAGTGAGGAAGTGTGACTGCCCCGTCGTTGGTCCGCGCGACGAGCGGGCCGAACCCGTTCGACGGACTCGACCGAGCCGATGCACCCCGCGACTTCTCGTCCGAAGGTGTGGTTGGGAAGTCGGGCACCAGTGTTCCGGTGCTGTGAAGCCGTCGAGGGACCGGTTGGGGTTTAGCCCAAAACACCAAGCATTCGTAATCCTGCCAACGCGATCAGCACGACGAACGCTGCGCGGATCGCGGTGATCGGCAGTCGATACGTGAGCGACGCCCCGAAATTTGCAGCCAGTAGGGCCGGGACTCCCAGTAGTAGTGCGAGTCGCAGGCTCATGCCGACCGTGAGCGGCGTCCCGTCGGGAGCCGTGAGCGTCGATACGGTTGCATTCTTGGCGATCGCGCCGACCGTCGATGCAAGCGTCATCACCGCCGCACTCGTACCGATCGCCTGTCGCAACGGCAGCCGAGCCAGCGATCGCAGCAAAGGGACAGTGATGGTGCCACCACCGATTCCCAGGAGGCCCGACACAAACCCAGCAAGGCCTCCGATGCCCAGAGCGGTGCTTGGTCGGACTTCCGCGCTATCGACGGCATGGTCCGGCTGCCTGCGCAGAATTCGCACGCCTTCGGACACCGCAGTGAAGAGAAGGAACACGCCGAAGATGCGCTTGAGGTTGTCGCTGGGAACCCGATTACTCACGAGGACGCCCACCAGCACCGCGAGCGCGGCGGAGCCCAGCATCCAGCGGAAGTAATCGAAGCGGATACTGCCCGCTTGCGCATGCCGTCGCGTCGCCCCGACCGCGACGACCACGTTCACCACCATGCACGCGGCCTGATAGAGCTGTTGGTTGGGGCCGCGCACCAGGGTCAGCAGCGGGATCATGATGATCGAGCCGCCGATGCCCAGCATGCCGCCAAAGATGCCGCCCGCGATCCCGATCGACGCCACCAAGAGTACATCGAGCAAAACGTCGGAGGGGGGCATCGGGGGATGAGTGTACGGGGGACCGCGTCCACGCTTCCGGCCCTCTGGTGCCCGAGAACGGCGGTGTGGACGAGGCGCGGTGGTAGAGCGAGAACACCCTCCGTCCTCCGCCAGCGGTCGTCGTACGTCCGGGGCAACAGCCTCGCGATTCCGCTTGCGCAGCCTGTGCGCTCTGTACTGGCGCCCGAAGGCGACGATCGAGCCTGAACCGTGGACTTGCGTCCATGCGGGGGTAGCATCTCCATTCCCCAACTCGACGAACGGTGCTTCGGCACTCGGGCGTATCGACGCGTGGGTCTTGCGAAAGGTGCAACACAAGATGCGATTTCCAAAAGCAGTGCAGAGCGGTGTTGTTCGCGTTCAACGTGTCGTTCGTACTGTCGGCCAGCGGCTCGGGCCGCGGTTCGCGACGAGTATCGCTGCCTTCGCCTGCGGCGCGGTCGCGGCCGTTCCACTCGTCCTTGATCAACCCGCGGCACTCGCCTCTGCGCCTTTCAACGATGCGACCACGGTGAACGTCGTCACCACCGCGACGATGCTTGCGTCGAACGTGTCCTTTCCGAGCTCTGCTGCGGTCTCGCATGTGCTGAACGCACAGCGCCGCGATGAACTCGCCAGCGAATCGTCTTCGAAGAGTGACGGCCTTCCCGCGTTCAACGGTCGCCCGGTGCGGGCAACCAAGACGATCACCATGAAGGTCACCGCGTACAGCCCCGACGCGAAGTCCTGCGGCGACAGCGCCGACGGCATCACTGCCAGTGGCTACAGCGTGTGGACCAACGGCGGTCGCATGGTCGCGGCCGATACCAGCATTCTCCCTTTGGGCTCGCTCATCGCGGTGCCCGGCTACGACGCCGGTGCGGTGGTTCCTGTCCTCGATCGCGGCGGCGCGATTAAGGGCAATCGCCTCGACGTGCTCTTTCCGACGCACGAGGCCGCTCGCGAGTGGGGCGTGCGTGACATCAAGGTCACCGTGTACGAGTACGCCGACGGAAAGCCCAACGATTTCCGCCCCAATCACTGGCGCCGCTGAGCGATTGCGGTCCTACGGATCGTGAGTGACTGCCGCGCTGAAGCCAATCGCAATATGCGGGCTTCTCCAGAGCGAGTGTGCGCCCGGAGGGCGCTACGGAGCGCCACAATTCCTTTCACGCTTTCGTAGCGATAGTCAACTGAGCATCCTGTCGCAGCGTCACGAAACCGTTCGTTGCATGTTCGGCGAATGCGTCACGCAACGCAGCGAGCCGTGATGAACGCTCGGGCTCTTCACGCGGAAAGTAGCTTGCGCTGGTCGCCCGGCCGACGATGCCCGCTTCGTCGAGGGTTTGTGGGCTAGGCACAGTGATGACCTCGACGTCGCGGAAGAGTTGCGATCGATGCAGCGGTTCCGCCAGCACGTCGCGGCCACTGCGGGCCGATGGATCGAGATGTTCCGCAGCGCTCACCACGATGCGGTTGTAGCGATCGGTGAAACCACCGTCGTTCACGCGCAGGTTCCAGAGCATTGCGCACCGTCCGCCGGGTCGAAGGACGCGATGGAACTCTCGCAGCGCTTTGTCGTGATCGAACCAGTGGAACGCTTGGGCGGCAAGGACGAGGTCCATGCTCGCATCGTCGAGGCCGGTCGCCTCCGCGGTGCCGCGTTGAAAGCGGATCGTCGGCCATGTGGCACACCTTTCGCGGGCTCGCGTGAGCATGTCCTCGCCCGGATCGATGCCAACCACACGAGCGCTGTGCTCCGCGAGAGCCCGTGCCGAGATGCCCGTACCGCAACCGACATCGGCGACGTCCGCCGGACTCGGCAAACCCGCGAGCATCCGTTCGAAGATCGCCGGCGGGTAGCGGGGGCGATGGCGGTCGTAGATCGCAGCCAAACCGTCGAAGGCCCGCAGGGTCGTTCGTTCATCGTCAGGGGGCATATCGCGAACGGTAGCGATTTGCCGGACGCAACGGGCATTCGTCCAGCGCTGGACGTTTTCGGGAGTCGAAGAAAGTGTGCGCGATTTTTCGAGCGCGTGCCCAACGCCGGTAGAGTCGACGATCGTGACCAGCCGCATCTCTAGTTTCGTTCTTCAAGGCATCGAGGCACATCCATGCGAGGTTGAGGCCGACGTCTCGAACTCGAAGCTACCCTCGACCGGTATCGTCGGTCTGCCTGACGCCGCCGTGCGAGAGAGTGCAGAACGAGTGCGCACGGCCATCCTCAATTCCGGCTTCGAATACCCGTTCGGTCGCGTGACCGTGAATCTCGCTCCGGCGGATCTTCGGAAGGAGGGACCGGTCTACGACCTTCCGATTGCCGTGGCCGTGCTGATGGTCGGCGGCACCATCGATGCCGAGTCGCCCGAAGCCCAGCGAATCGACGAAATGCTGTTCGCCGGAGAACTCGCGCTCGATGGTCGAGTGCGCCCGGTGCGGGGGATCATCAGCCTCGCCATGCTCGCGCGCAAGCGCAAGAAACGCGGCGTCATTGTTCCGGCGGCGAATGCCCGCGAAGCCGCGGCAGTCGACGACATCGAGGTCTACGGTGCGGAGACGCTGGCCGACGTGGTCGGCTTCCTCAACGGACATGGATCGCTGACGGCTGTTCCCAGCATCGACGCGGAGACGCTCCTCTGCGAGGCCGGTGCCGAGATCGACTTCGCAGACGTGCGCGGTCAGGAAGCGGCGAAGCGGGCGATGATCATCGCCGCGACGGGCATGCACAACATCCTTTTGATGGGGCCAGCCGGCAGCGGCAAGACCATGATGGCTCGTGCGCTGCCGGGCATCCTACCGGCGCTCACTCGCGAAGAAGCGCTGGAGGTCACGCGTGTCTACTCGGTAGTCGGCGGTGTTCCGCGCGGCGCGGCGCTCATCACGCGACGGCCGGTGCGCACGCCCCATCACACCGCTTCGTGCGCTGCGATCGTTGGAGGTGGAACGACGCCGCGACCCGGCGAGGTCAGTTTGGCCCACCACGGCATTCTTTTCCTCGACGAGCTGCCGGAGTTTCAGCGCGGGGTCCTCGAGAGTCTGCGCGAGCCGCTCGAAGATGGTCACGTGACGATCTCCCGCGTGCAGGGCACGATTCGCTTTCCCGCCCGCACGCTCCTCGTCGCGGCGATGAATCCGACGCATCGCGGCGACCGGCGGGCGGGGGAGGAGGGTCGGCGAGAGCAGGAGCAGTACTTGAAACGACTGAGCGGACCGCTGGTCGATCGCATCGACCTGCATGTGGAAGTCAGTGCGGTGCCGTTTGGCGAACTGGCGTCCGGAACGCGCGGCACGCGCAGCGCAACCATGCGCGAACGGGTGCTCGCCGCCCGTGCCCGAGCCATGGCGCGACAGGGTGCGCCGCCCAACGCCCGACTGCCCGGTGCCGCACTCGATACGCACGCCTTTCTCGAAGACGGCTCGCGCACGCTCCTGGGTCGGGCCATGGCCGAACTCGGCCTGAGTGCCCGGGCCTACGACAAGATTCGCCGCATCGCCCGCACGATCGCGGACCTCGAAGGCACGGAGCGCATCGCCCTGCATCACATCGCCGAAGCAATCCAGTATCGCGTTCTCGATCGGAGGACCTGAGCGCGGTCACTGCCTGATCGAGAAGTCGTCGCTGGCTCCGGTGCGTCGCAGCGAACCCTGCGTCGGCGCAGTGCTGATTGACGTGACGAAGACGTGATTGGAATAAATTCGTCCTGGTCCCGCTGTCGCCGCTGTTGTCCTGAAAGGAATATAGAAGTACTGCTTTGGCGTGTTAATGGGGATGACAACAACGAAGTCTCGGCGCTCGATCTCTTTCGTTGATTCAAAGTACAACTCGATCGAATCGCCGGGCGTCGGAGGGGCAGTGAACGCCACCTGAACGACCGCCGCAATGTTTGGATCCAACGTCGATACTTCGGTGAAGGTACCGTTGGTGTCAAGAACGCCAACTTTGACCTCGATTGGAACACCGCCGGAGAAAGCCGTCTTTCCTTCCATGCCGTGGTCGTCACCGTTCTTCGTCTTTGTTCCAGTAGGAGTCGACGTGCAACTCACCGTGCAAGCGAGCGTCGCGACAAGGAGGGACAGTGAGAGGGTCTTCGGGGCGGGCATGTCGATGGCACCTTTCGTAGGAGGTGCGCAAAGCGTCGCCTGCGAGAAGAGGTCCGTCAAGGGATCGGCTGTGAAGGCCGCAGCTGACGGCGTCTCCATCAAGGGATCGCGATCTGCTCGATCTCGCGATCGGCCTCGTCGTCGGTGAATTCTTCTCCGGCGGTGAAGGCATCGGCAAAGGCTGCGCGTCCGACGGACTCACGTATCGCATTGATCGCACGATCAAGCGCCGGCTTCTCCGTTCGAGAGACTTCGGCACCCAGCAGCGTGCGTCGCATGGATGCGGCGCCGAAGAGTCGGGCCGCTCGTACCGAGTCTCCGGCCCTCGCCGCGATCAGTCCCGCAAGTCGCAGGCCGTCCGCGATCCCTTCGGGTTCGCCGGTGCGGCGACGAATCCGGATCGAGCGGCGGCATTCCGACAGCGCGGTTCCAAGTTCGCCACGCAGGAGAGCAAGGTGTGCCGCGTAATGAATCGCCGTCCCCAAGCGGATGCTGTCACCCGATTGCTCGAATACTGGCGTTGCGGCGGCCAGATGCACCGCGGCTACGTCGAGGCAGTCCTCGCCCAACGCCAGCACCGCGAAGCTCAACTGGATTGCCGCCTCGCCCACACGATCGCCGGTCTCCTTCCACATCGCGTCCGCCTCTTCGAGGGCTGAGCGAGCCAGCGAACGCATCGCCTGATCGTCCCCGAGATTCCTGGCGCAGAGGCCAATGTTGTGCAGGATCGCGGCAAGGCGGGTCTGCTCGCCACGTGATTCGTGGGTGGGCATGATTGACATGATTGACACGGTGGCCATGCGCGATCGCTGCAACGAGAGCGCGGCTCGGTAGTCCAGCAGTGCCTTCCCAGGATCCGTTTGGAAACGCAACTGTCCGCGAGCCGCGAGAAGTCGCACATGCCGGGTGTCGCCTCGCTCGCCATACCTGCGAAGGAGTGCGTCGATGTGGGCGATACCTTCGGCATAGCGACCGCGCGCGAACCAGAGTCGCTGCAAGACGAGCGCCGCGTCGACAGCCCGTTCGACAGTCACTGCATCACCGGAGCGAGCGGACCACGCCATCGCCACCAAGGCGTCCGGGAGGTCGTGCTCGATGCGTCGCAACCAATCGGTCAGCGAGACCAGGATCGCCGCAGGGGCACCAAGATTGGGTGACGCGCTGGCCACCAAGTCCATGATGCGCCGGGCATGCCGATCACGAAGCATGTGCCACCGACCCGTCGGAGAGGCGTCCACCATGCGACGCCGGACATGACTCCGCACCGTCTCGACCACGCGGTAGCGCGAACTGCCAGCACTGGGAACGAATCGCACCAGCGATCGATCGATGAGTCCAACCAAAGCAGTTTGCAATCGCCCATCGGGAAGGGCGTCGTCGCAGCAAATCTCATGAGCGCTCCCGTCGGTCCAACTGCCTTCGAACACAGCGAGGCGCTCGAGGGCGACACGCTCATCGTCTGACGCCGCGACGATGCACGACTCGATCGCCCAGTGCAGCGGGCGTCCGCTGCCGGAACGGCCCGCAGTTTCGCTTGCCAGAACTTCGTCGAGGCGTTCGACAATTTCCGCGGGCTCGCTGTAGGCGACTTGAGCGGCGGCAAGTTCGATCGCTGCGGGAAGACCGCCGACGCGACGACACGCTTCGACGATGGCCCCCGCGTTGGTCGTATCGAGACGGAAGGAACGACGACGGGCATTGGCCATCTCGACAAAGAGCTGCACCGCCGGCGCCGCGGCGATCGCCTTCCCACTGCGGTCGCCGCCCTCGGGCGGACATTCGAGCGGATCAACCTCAATCGCCGTCCAGTTCGACTCGCTGACGGCGCGGCTCGCGACGACGACCGTGCGCAGCCCAGGGACACGGATCGCGTCGAGGAGATCCCGTACGGGCCCGATCACATCGTCGGCGTTGTCGAGGACCAGCAGCAGTCCTCGCTTGGCAGTCTGCGCCAAGCGACTCCGTAGCGTCGCGGCATCGCCACGCGGCGGTGTCACTCCCTGCGGGTCGAGGGCAGCGAGCGTGCGGCGGCGGGCACTGTCGATGTCGTGGTCGTCGCGCAGGTCGACGACGATCGCCCCAGCCTGGCATCCGATGGAAGGATCCTCGATCGCCCGTCGGGCAACACGCCGAGCGACCCAACTCTTGCCGACGCCCGCAGGCCCGTGCAGCGACACGGCACGTTCTTCGCGCAGGGCTGCGATGATTTCGCCAATCAGTGCCTCACGCGGAACCGCCGCTCCCGGTACAGGGGCGAGGTCGTCGAACATTCGTTCGCGATGATTGCTGAGCGACGTGCCGCCGCTGCTTGCCAGGGGCAGAGCCTCGCCGATATCGCGCAATCGCTCGACCGGATCGGCGCGCAGGCAGCGGGCGATCAGCTCGCGAAGGAGTGGAGTAGTCTGCGCGGGCAGCCGATCGAGATCGATCGCCCCAGCGGTGATCGCCCGCAGGAGATCCGAGCCCGTTTCGACAAACGCTCGGTGTCCGGTGAGGCACTCGTACAGCACGCAACCGAAGGACCAGATGTCGCTCTGGCGGCTCGCTTCGCCGCGCAATTGCTCCGGTGCCATGTAATGCGGCGTCCCAGCGAAGCGGAAGGGATCGTCGCCTTTGGACTGGGCATCCCATTGCGGTACACCGAGCGCGAGACCCCAGTCGACAAGCCGCACGGACGCCACGCCACCGACCGACGTCGCCGGAACCATCATCACGTTGCCAGGCTTGATGTCGCGATGGGCGATGCCGCGACTGTGTGCCGCATCCAGCGCCGTTGCGATTCCGCGGGCGAGGATCATCGTCGTGTCAATCGATAACGGGCCGTCGCGCCGCAAGCGCGCCGCGAGACTCTCTCCCGGCACCAATTCCATCACGATGCACGCTCTCGATGGCTCCTCGATCAGGTCGTACACGCGCGGGACGAATGGACTCTCGAGCTGGGCGATGGCTCGGGCCTCGTGCCAACCGACGCGCCATTCCGGGCGTTGGGCGACTTCGGCGCGGATCAACTTCAGGGCAACTACGCGCCCGAGTCGCGTATCGCGCCCACGCCACACCGTCCCCATACCGCCGCGGCCCAGCAGCGTCTCGAAGACGAAGCGGCCAGCGTCAAGCGGTGAGGGAACGCCGAAACCTTCTCCGTCCGCGTCGCTCATCCCCAGCGCCGCTGTGTCGGATGCGGGATCGCGGGCAATCGGCTCCGTCATACCTTCACGATACATGACGATGGGGTACCGATGGCGATCATTTCGTTGTCCGTTGCATCATGTTTCGCTCCGTGAACGCCACCTGAACGATTGCAATGCCTCACACAAGCAGCTGACGAGCGCCTCGCCGCGGCGTGTGCGCGCCTCTGAGGGCGATCAACTCCGCTCGGGTCCGTCGGTATTCTGAAGACATTCCTGCCATCTCAAGTCAGCCGCATGATGCCTCTCTTGTAGAATGAGACGGTGCACGCACATTCGAACCTGTCGCGTGGACGTTGGTACGTACGGGCCGTCCTCGTTTGATCAGGAGCAACATTCATGTCCGACGTCATCACGTTGTCACTCACGAGTTGGGACCAGCCTGTCAGCGCCGCAGAGCAGAAGCGCGCGATCGACGCCCTCGAAGGCGGCGACGCCCTCATGTTTCCCCAGCTTCCCTTCGTGCTGAAAGAAGACGAGCGCCACCTCCTGACCCCGTCGATCGCCGGAAGAGCGAAGAACGTCAGCCTGGACCCGGGCACCGGATCGTTGCGAGGCGGCACGCTCAGCGAGGAGGATGCCTTGCACATGCAAGGCATGATGAAACGGTTCGCCGGCGCGAGCAGGGGTTTACTCCGCAACCTGCTGCCCCACTACGAATCCGGACTGCAGCAAGCCCGCACCAGCTTTCGCCCGGCCGAGATCGCCGGACGAAAGACCTCTTGGCGAAAGGACGACACACGGCTTCACGTGGACAGCTTTCCCTCGTCGCCCACCCAAGGGAACCGCATTCTTCGCGTCCTGACAAACGTGAATCCCAGTGGGCAGAGTCGCCACTGGCGCCTTGGCGAGTCGTTCGAGGGTGTCGCGAATCACTTCAAGCCGTCGCTCTCGCCCCCGGTCTGGGGCAGCGCGAGTCTGATGAAGTTGCTTGGCATTACCAAGCGGCGACGCTCGGAGTACGACCACTACATGCTTCAACTGCACGACCGGATGAAGGCCGACGAGGGCTATCAGTCGCGAGTCTCACAGCGGGCGTGCGAGTTTCCTGCGGGAAGCACCTGGATGATCTATACCGATCTTGCATCGCACGCGGCGATGAGCGGGCAGTACGCGCTGGAACAGACGTATCACCTGCCCGTGAGCGCCATGCTTCATCCCTCGAAATCGCCGCTGAAGATCCTTGAGAAGACGCTTGGTCACGCGCTCGTCTGAAGCCACGGTCGAGCATCCCAGTTCCGTCAGCCGGACATCGACCTGCGAACTCGTTATCCCTGCGCGTGCCAGCCGTACTGGGCATAGGTGTGTCGAAAGCTGCCGTCAGCGAAGAGATCCACGATGCCGTATCCCTCCGGCACGTCGCGGTGCGGTCCCTTCCACCAGTTGCCGCACACCGCACCGTCGCAGATGTAGCTCACCCCGTCGATGTCGCAGCGGTCGAGGGCATGAATGTGCCCGCTCAGGCAGAGCTTGACGTTGTTGCGCCGGAAGAGTTGGTGCAACGCGGCGCCATCGAGATGGAGCAGGCTGCCGTCGACGGTGAGATCATCACCCTTGCGCCGGTCTCCGGCGCTGAAGGGAGTCAGTGAGAGGATCGGGGCGTGCGAGAGCACCAGCGTCGGTCGATCCTTCGGCTTGGCCTTCAGCGTCTTCTCAAGCCACGCCCGCTGCTCTTGGTCGCAGTAGCAGCGATAGCTGTCCGGCCGCTGTTGGATGCTGTCGAGGACAATCACTTGCCACGTCGCGCCATTGGCCGCGAGATCGAACGTGCGATAGGGCTCGGCGAGTCCGAGGAGATCGAGGGCGAACGCCTTGCCGTAGCCGGGTTCCTCAGGCCTCATGCCGGCCTTGCTGTGCCAGCCGCGAATGTCGTGGTTTCCGATCGCCGATTCGACGCGGAGTGAGCACTCGCGCTTCATCACGTCGCGCCACATCGTCGCCAGCGTCGCGGATCGTGGTGCCTGCTGCTCAAAGACATCCATCAGGTGGTCACCACCGGTGAGGACGAGTTCCGGTCGATCGGGCTGCGACTGCATGTGCGCGAGGCACGCGGCGAAACCGGCTTCGGCGCCGCGCTCCGGTTGCAGATGGACGTCGGTGAGATGGGCGATGCGAACGACCCGTGCCGGTGTCGCGGGAGCCGCGCCGACCGATTGGGCGTTCGCGAGCCGGCTCAATCCGAGTGCACCGAGGATCGCCGCGCCGATTGCATCGCGACGCGAGGGCTGCGCTGGAGTGGCTGGAGACGACTGCTCGTGGCTGCGGTCCATCCGAGATGCTCCTTGCGAAGGCTCGCTCACTCCATACCGGGCGCGAAACCGCGTCGCATGGTGTTCTCGGTGACCGCCCTTGGCTCGACGAATTGCAGGAGATAGTCGCGGCCACCGGCCTTGCTGCCGACGCCCGACATTCCAAAGCCGCCGAAGGGTTGGCGTCCGACCAGCGCTCCGGTGATGCCGCGATTGAGATAGAGATTGCCGACCCGGAAGTCGCGACGGGCCTTGTCCAGATTGGCCGGCTTTCGGCTGTAGACGCCGCCGGTCAGCTTGTACGCGGTAGCGTTGGCCATCGCCAAGGCTTCATCGAAGTCCTTCGCGCGCATGACCGCCAGGACCGGGCCGAAGATCTCCTCGTTGGCGAGTCGATGATCAGCCCGCACGCCGCTGACGATCGCCGGGCCGACGTAGGGCAGCCCGACCCGCTGGGCCAGGCCGCTGGGAACCTCGAGTTGCACCTCGAGCTTTCCTTCCTTCGCACCGATCGCGATGTACTCGCTGATCTTTCTCGCGGCTCCTTCGTCGATCACCGGTCCGATGTCGGTGCCGGGACTCGCCGGATCGCCGACCACCAGCGCCCGTGTCGCGCCGACGATCCGCTCGAGGAACGTTTCGTACGCGCTGCCGACGACGATGACGCGGCTGCACGCGGAGCACTTCTGTCCGCAGAAGCCAAACGCGCTGTGTCGCACACCGAGCACTGCCTCGTCGAGATCCGCCGACTCATCGACGATGATGGCGTTCTTCCCGCCCATTTCGCAGATCACCTTCTTGACCCAGCGCTGCTCGGGCGGCGTGATGCCGCACGCCTGCACGATGTCGAGTCCGACCGACTTCGACCCGGTGAACGCAACGAGCGCGACCTTGGTATCGCGGACGAGCGCCGCACCGACTGTCTCGCCGACGCCCGGAACGAAGGCCAGCGCGTCCTTGGGGCACCCCGCTTCCCAGAGGATGTCGCAGAGGATCTTCGCGATGCCAGGCGTCTGCTCGGCGGGCTTGACGATCGTGGGATTGCCGCAGACCAGCGCCGCGACGGTCATGCCTGCGCAGATCGCCAGCGGGAAGTTCCACGGCGAGATCACAACCGCCACGCCGCGGGCCTGGTACCAGACCTGATTCAGTTCGCCGACGAACTTGCCCAAGCGCATGGGCTCGAAGAGTTCCGCCGCGGTGCGGGCGTAGTACTCGCAGAAATCAATGGCCTCGCAGACATCCGCGTCGGCTTCGCGCCAGGTCTTGCCCGATTCTCTGATGAGGACCGCTGAAAGCTCGTCGCGTCGCTGACGCATGCGCTGGGCAGCCTTGACGAGCACTTCGGCGCGGGTTCGCAACGGCGTGTCGCGCCACGTTGGAAAGAACGCGTGCAGTCGCTGGACGGCGGCCTTGGCCTGCTCGACGGTGGAGTCGTTCTTCACCACCGGCACGCTGACGCGACTTACCGCTTGGGCGAATCGATCGCGTTCGTCCTTGATCGCGAAGTTCCGCATCGGCTCGGTGAAGAACGCCCGGTTGTCACCGATACCGTCAACGGCATCGGAGAGCTCGTGCTTCTCCGGTCCTCGGGCGATGCGATCGACGCCGACGTCGCTCGCGAACAGCCG
>JBBQCR010000021.1:0-18706 GCA_038318935.1 Phycisphaerales bacterium | reverse complement strand
TTGGCCAGCGACTGAGTGACGAGCGCTGCGTCGCGAGCCTTGCCGATGGCCGGCAGGAGAATCGCGATGAGAAGCGCGATGATCGAGACCACGACGAGGAGCTCGACGATGGTGAAACCTGAACGATGTGTCCTTCGCATTCCGAATCCTTTCCGCGGTGTGTGTGAGTACCGCGAATGAAAACCGATGGGCCCCCGCGCTGCGGTGCGAGGCCTTCGGAGTAGTGGGGGCAGAGGGCAAGGAGACAGCGACACCACGTACGAACGGACTTCTCCTCAAGAAACGTTCGCGTTGGGTTAACGCCGTGAGACGAGTTGTGCTCGGCAGGGGAGAGAGAGGCTCGACGCCGTGGCCGGGAGGCAGTGTGGGCGCACACTGTTCACGGACTCGGAGTCTTTCGTAGAGACCTCGCTGCGGTTCCACGAAATGCGGATTGATTTCCTCGGATCCAATTGATGAGGACGCTTGAGGATGCAGACAAAGGTCGCAACCGTCACCCGGTCGTAACGATTGACATGATTCGTCGATCGTTGACTTCGAACTTCGTCCATCTTCCAAGCGTCGCCGCAACCGAGCAGTCTCTCACCGGTGAGCGGGAGGAACGCGAGCGGCCGGTGGGGAAGCGCAGGCTGACCCGGTCGTGCGTGGAATGTCTTTGATTCACTGCTGACAGCCGCCGGGCGGAATGCTCGTCGCCGCGTTGCACATTCAATGCGGGCTCAATGCGGGCCAGAGGCCGAGCTCGCTGGGGCTGGCGTCGTTGCGAGTCTGATGGGCTGTGGCGTTTGTTCGAAACGCTTCAGGGCGTACGTCTGCCACTCAGCGATCGAGACGATCCCGTCCCGATTCGCGTCGGAGATCGTGGCGCGACCGTGGAGATCCTCTGTGCGGTCGAGTTGCCCATCGCGATTGCCATCAAGTTCGTCGAAGCGGCGGTCGACCGCGACAAGGAACTCCGAACGGCTGACGATGCCATCGTGGTCGGCGTCGACGACGATCAGCAACACCACCGATGCTTCGAGTCCCCATTCCGAGGCATCGATGAATCCGTCGCCGTTGCGATCGGCCTGAGCGAACTCCCGCGACTTCAACTCGAGCAGTTCCGCCACGTCGACGTGTCCATCGCCGTTGGTATCCGCGAAGGCATGCAACGATTGCTCGTGCGTCTGGACCTCCGCTCGGGATAGCGCAGCGTCGCCGTCCAGATCCTGGCGACGGAACGCCGCGAACGCGAGGTTGCGATACTCAACCGGCGACAGTCGTCCGTCACCATCGGTATCACCCGGCACGGTAGCGGCGTACACGATTGTGGGAGGAAGATTGCCTGCGCGTTGCGGAGCAGTCGAAGCGCAGCCAGCGAGAGTGGTCACAGCCATCGCGATGACCGCGTTCCATCGCTGGCCGGCGAAAGGGCGTTCGGCAATCATCACAGTCCGTTCTGCGACTTCCACGCCGCGTAGGCTTCGCTGCTGGCCTTCACGTAACCTTCCTCTGTCGGCGTCTCCGGCTGACCCCATTGCATCATTTCGCGCTGCGCCGCCAAGGCCTGTTGGCGAGACTGAGCCGTCTGTTGCTTCTGAGCTTGGACGAGTTGATCAGCCGACACTTGGCGGGTGTCGTACATGCCACCGAACGCCGCGCTACTGGAGTCGACGCTGTAGGCGGGGCCGATCGAGGCTGACGCGAACGAAGGCGACGCGGTGCCGAATGACTGGTCCGCCGATACGTACGGATTGCTGGGTGTGGAGGAGCAGGCCGTGATCGCCGTCGCGGCAAGGAGCGAGGCTGCGCGGCGCGGGACCACAGCGAACCGAGAGCGAACCCAACCATCGTGACCTTCACACGTCCTCATCATCGAAGTCCTCCGGTGGCGGTGTGACGCGATGCCAACCCGTTGCGGGAGTTTACGATTGTTCGGCGCTCTCTTCGCTTCGCCGTCCAACAACACACCGCCCGCCCGGTCGCGACTGGTCGTGGCCAATCGGGAGGGGGCGGGCGGCGGTCGATGGTGTGGCATGTCTACCGCTTGCAATCGCTCATGGGCATGGTCCCCATGCGCCCAGCAGGAGCCCAAGGTCCGACGCATCCGTCACGCCGTCGCCGTTGACGTCTCCGGCCGTGCCGCCCCAGCCGCCCAGCAGGATCGCCAAGTCCGCTGCGTCCACGCTTGCCGAGCCGTCGAGATCGCCGACGCAGGGCGGCGGTGCCGTAGATGGAAGCACACTCGACCACGTCGTACCCACGCGAATTTCGTCGGTCAGGAAGCCTCCGTCGTTCAGGAGCTTCAGGTTGACCGGGATGGCACCGGAGATCGTGTAGCTCGCCTGGGGGGTCATCAACTCCGGAGCGCCGACGGTTGGATTGACGAACATTCCATAGGTGATCGTGCCGTTACGGTTGTTGGTGATTCGCACCACACAGAGTGCGGTGACATCGACCTCTACCGGAACCGTGGTATCGACACCGTCGAAAGCAGTGTTCATCAGCCCGTAGTGCCCGGTGCCTGGATGGGCACCAACGATCATGCCATTCAAAAGGCTTCCGAACTCCAGTCCACCGCCCGCGCCGAAGCCGGGGACTGGTCGAAAGAGGAAGGAGACGTAGACCACTCCCCCGGGTGCTGAGTACGGGGCGATGTTGCGGCTGCAAATCGAATAGGCGGTATTCGGAGAGGGTGGCGTTGCAGCGCAGTTGCCGGACGTTTGCAGATTCGGCCACGTGAGACCGGAAGTCCCGATGCCCGTCGGGATCTCCTGAACCAAGAGCCATTTTGAGCTCCAGCCTGTTCCGCCGTTGAGTCCCATGATCGAGTTGGACGGAGCGTAGTTGAAGCCCTCGTACGCGATCAGGTCATTGGCGTGTGCGCTGAGAGCAGAGAATTGCAGGATCGACGCAGTCGTTGCAGTGAGCATCCAGTGGCATGGCTTCATGAGTAGTGTCCCTTCGTAGCAGTGTGAGAAGTTGATCGAGCGACGGCATCAACCAGTCCAGGCGCCGAGCAGGATGGCGAGATCCGCAGCGTTCACCACGCCGTCCTGATTGAGATCGGCGGCGGCGTTGTTCGTGCCCCAGGCACCGAGCAGTACCGCGAGGTCGGGGCCGTTCACTTTCGAGTCGCCGTTGAGATCGCCGAGGACCGCCGCCATCGGCGTGACGTTCATGTTGTCGGCGAGAAAGATGACGCCATAGTCGCAGCCGCAGGGCGGCGCTTGGTTGTAGTGGACGACGACGCTGTTGAAGCCGGCGTTGGACGCGAAGCTCAATGTCGCGCTGGGCCACACACCTCCAGGAACGGCCGTCATCGTGCTGGAACCCACCAGCGTCCCGTTCATGAAGGCAGTGACCTTCATCGTCGAGGCACAGTCACAATCAAGTTCCTGCGCCGCGTACAGAATGGAGAAGTTCGTCAGTGTCTTGGAGTAGGAGATATTGAGGTCCGCGAGATACACGCTGTTGGGGTAGATGCAGAGCCCGGAGAATCCAACTGGCGTGAAGCCCATCGTTCCGGCCTGCTGGATCGAGAAGCCCTGACCGGTGGCGGTCAGATGCGCGGTGACACCGCCGACCGTCAGGTCGATCGGCAGTGATGTCATCGGCGGTGCATTGTCAAAGTTGAACAGGATGTTTTCAGCGCCAGCGCTGGCCGCGAAGGCGAACGTCGATGCGAGTGCGATGGTGTATGCAATGTTCATGAGGTACTCCGAAACAGCATGGCCGTTGTCTAAGGTGAAGTGGCGGTACTCGTCCCGAGGACGAGTGAACCGTCGTCGCCGCCACGCGAAATGTGCAGGACCGAGGGCGTGCTGATGCAAGCTTCCTTCGCTTCGTGCTCGATGGAGCGACAAGGTGCATCGGAAGAATCCGGACGAGTGGTCCGCGACGCGATGGGATTGAGGATTGCCAGCGCCCGGCGTTCCTCTGGTCGCGGTAGGCTTTCCGGGTTCATTCGGTGCCACATCGCGTATGTCAGACGCAGGGGACGACCGTTTCCACAAGGAAATCTGGAATCACACGGGGGAATCGTGCATGCAGGAGGACGGGAACGAACTCGAACGGCTGCGTGCGGAGATCGTTCGCCTTGGCGCTCGCATCGCCGAATGGGAGCGACAGCCCGTTGAGCGGTCCGATCACGACGAGTGGCAACGACGCCTCTGCGATACTGCCAACGAGGGGCTCTGGGCGATCGACGCGGACGCGCGGACCGTCTACGCCAACGAGACGATGGCCCGCATGCTCGGGACCACTGTGGACGAGCTATTCCGGTCGTCGGTCTTCGACTTTGTTGACGATCACGGCGCCGCTCTGGCGAGGGAGAACATTGTTCGGCGCCAGCGTGGCGTCAGCGAAGAGCACGACTTCGAGTTTGTGCGTCGCGACGGATCGCGATTCTGCGCCAGCATTCGGACCGCGCCCATCTCTGGCGCGGATGGTGCGTACCGCGGGGCAGCGGCGTTCATAACGGATGTGACGGAAGTCCGGCGGGCCGAGCGGGAGCTGCGCCAGCAGCGCGAGGACTTTCGAGTCATCTTCGATTCGGCACCGGCGATGATCTGGTTCAAGGATTGCGAGAACCGAATCGTCCGTGCCAACAAGCTCGCTGCAGCGCATCGCGGGCGAACGGTAGCGGAAGTCGAAGGGCACTCCGCGTACGAGCTCTTTCCGAATCAGGCCGCTGCGTACCACGCAGACGACCTGGAGGTGATTCGCGGCAATCGGCCGAAGCTTGGCATCGTCGAGCCGATACTCGGGGCAGACGGCGAGATTCGCTGGCTCCGAACCGACAAGGTGCCTTGCCACAACGAAGCCGGGAAGACGATCGGGGTGGTCGTCTTCGCAGTCGACATCACCGACGCGAAGCGTGCTGAGAACGCTCTTGAGGCGAGCGAGCGCAACTATCGCGATCTCGTCGAGACGTCGCACGAGCTCATCTGGGCGGTGGACGCCGCAGGGTGCTGGACCTTTCTGAATCGCGGGGCAACGCTTCGCATCTTCGGGCGCGAGCCGGAAGAGATGCTCACCCATCACTTCACCGAGTCGCAGTCTCCGGAGCAGAGTGCGAAGGACATGGCGGTGTTCGAGCAGATTCTCGTCGGGCAGTCCTTCTTCGAGTACGAGACGGTGCATCTTCGCAAGGATGGTTCGCCCGTCCATCTGAGCTTCAACGCCATTGTTCGCCGCGATGGGGACGGAAACGTCCTGGGCACGACGGGCACCGCGACGGACATCACCGAGCGTCGACGAGTTGACGCAGAGCGCGAGCAGATCAATGCAAAGCTCGTTCAGACCCAGAAGCTCGAGAGCATCGGAGTGCTCGCCGGCGGCATCGCCCACGACTTCAACAACCTTCTGGTCGGCATTCTCGGGAACGCCCGCCTCGCCCTTTCGCAATTGCCGGCGGACTCAGATGCGCGGTCAATGATCGAGGGCGTGCGTGACGCGTCGCAGCGCGCTGCCGAACTTGTGCGGCAACTCTTGGCGTACTCGGGCCGCGGAAAGTTTGTCGTCGAGACCATTGATATGGGGGCCTTGGCGGAAGAGCTTGGAAGCCTGCTGTCCGCGGCGATCTCGAAGAACGCCGTGCTGTCGATCGATGTCGCGAGCGAACTGCCTTTGATCGAGGGTGACGCGACACAGATCCGGCAGGTGCTCATGAATCTCATCATGAATGCATCCGACGCGATCGGTGACGGCCACGGCAGGATCATGGTGACGACCGGAGTCATGCAGGCCAGCGCCAGCTATCTCGCGAGCACCTACCTTCACGACGAGCTTGCCCCGGGTCCGTATGTGTTCGTCGAGGTGAAGGACGATGGTACGGGCATGGATTCGTCGACGATGGCGAAGATGTTCGAGCCGTTCTTCACCACGAAGTTTGCGGGGCGCGGGCTCGGGTTGTCGGCGGTCCTGGGCATCCTTCGGGGTCATCGCGGCGCGATGCAGGTGGAGAGCGAGCAGGGAAATGGCACGATGATTCGCGTGCTCTTTCCGGCGGTTTCGGCACGACCGTCCATGATGCCCGAGGGAGCGGGCAAAGAGAGCCGCCCCGAACTTCAGGCCTTGAGCGGAGGTGTCGATCGCAGCGAGGAAACCATTCTCGTTGTCGACGATGAGGCGATGGTCCGCAACGTCATGCAACGCATGCTGGAGCACGCCGGATTCCGTGTCGTATCTGCCGAGAGCGGAGTCGCCGCTGTCGCCCTGTTCCGTGCGCAGCGCCACCGTCTCACGGCCGTGCTGCTGGACATGACGATGCCCACGATGAGCGGTCTGGAGACATACGAAGAGTTGCGACGAATCGACGCTGACGTTCGCGTGGTTCTCATGAGCGGCTACAGCGAAGAGGAGGCCATGCGACGCTTCCGCGGCGGCACGCTTGCCGGGTTTGCCCACAAGCCATGTTCCGCGGAGCAACTTGCGGCGGCGATGCGGCGGGCGATTGACCGGTGACGGAGATCCCCCCGACGGAGTTCCCCCCCGAGGTTTTCCCAAATGCAAGACGCCGGCGTCCGTTCAGGCCACCGGCGTCTTTTAAAGCGGGCGAAGGGATTCGAACCCTCGACATCTACCTTGGCAAGGTAGCACTCTACCACTGAGCTACGCCCGCACTCACCATTTCTTTTTGCGTTCCGCGCCGCCAGCCGTCGTCGTGCTGCTCTTCGGTCTGACGTGGGACGCGGGAGTATACCGCACACTCGGCGGTCGGCAAGGCCCTGCAAGCTCGGCGTTCCAGCAGAGGTGGATGTGAAGGGCCAAACGCGAACGAGAGCGTCGCGGCAGGTCGTCGTTGGGCCTCAGGTGAGGTGAGGGAGGCATAGCGATGATGCCCGGTAACGGAAATCTGAGATCCGCCGTGCTCGCTGCTACGCTTCGCCCCTTCGTCCGCAGCTTTCCGCGTCAAGGTCCCCTGAGCGGCTCCCGTGTCATTGCAAGCACCGCGTCGACCGCGCCGTTGCCGGCCGCGGTGGGCTCATTGCGCTCTCCTGGGAATGAGTCCAGCGCGCCCCTTTGGATGTGGATCATCCCATGCCTGTGGGCCGGCGCCTTCCTCACCGGCGCCGCAGCGCTACAGCGGCTCTCGGCGGACACGGTTTCCTTTCTCCGCTTCGCGGTCACTGTTGTTTTCGGTTTGGTGCTTCTCTGGCGTCCCATCCGCGCGACGCTTGCGGCACGGCTGACCTCTGCACAGTGGGGGGCGATTCTGCTCTTGGCGACATTCGGTGGCGTCCTCTATCACGTCGCCTTCTACTACGGTCTGGCCCGCAGTGCTCCGCCCATCGCATCGGTCGTGATCGCGATGAATCCGATTCTGACCACTATTGCGGCAGCGATCGTCATGCGGCATCGTCGTCCGACGGCGATCCTCTTCATCGGACTTGCGTTCGCCTTTGCCGGGGTGCTGGCGCTCGCTGCAGACAAGACTCGGGCGATCGGCGCAGCGGACGCGTCGATGTGGGAACGCATCCTCTCAGGCTGGGGAGAGGGCGAGACCTTCTGCTTGATCGCGGCCTGCGCATGGTCGGTGTACGCGCTGCTGCTGCAGCGATTTCGCGAGGGAGTCCTCGCTGGCTTGCCGAGCGCGGGTGTGACCTATCTCACCTATGCGGTGACGGCGGCGATGCTTCTGCCTGTCGTCATCGCCACTGGCGGCGTTGCCGAGATCCCCACCATGGACACGAGGGAGTGGGGGTGCGTCCTCTATATCGGCGTCCTCTCGACGGTCGTCGCGTACACGATGTACAACGTTGTTCTCGATCGCATTGGAGCCGCTCGAACGTCGCAGCTCACGTATGTGGTTCCCGCGCTGACGACGCTGCTCACGGTTGTATTACTGCACACGTTCGAGCCGACGTGGCGCACCGCCCTGGGCATCGTGCTGGTCACGACCGGACTTGTCGTGTCCGACGGTCGCTTCGCGCGGGCGTTCCTCGCTCGCTTTACCAGTGCCGCACAACGCACACGCTGACGAGCACCGCGACACCGACGTGGGCGTAGACCGCGTACTGCTTCAGGTCGATCGGAAAGAGCGGTTGGAAGAGCACCGCAGCGGCGGCGAAGACGCCACACCAGAGGGCGAGATTCTGCTTGCCGGCGACAACCGCACCGAGCGTCAACGCCGCGGTCACGGCCCATCGCGCACCAGATTCGTACGAGCCTGGCACAAGATCAAACGGCAATGCCGCCAAGAGGGCCGCCGCCACACCGAGAATCACGAGGGTCCAACGAGGCATTGGTCGCGGAGTCTATCGGCACGCGATGTCGACGGACGAAAAAGGTGGCGGCGGTCCGAAGACCGCCGCCACCAAGTTGCTGACCGCTCGTCACTCGTCGCCGAAGCGACCGTCACGATTACTTGTCTTCAGGACGGATGCCGAAGCCCGAACGGTTGGGGTACTTGGGCTTGGGGACCGGCACAAACGTCTTGGTTGTGAGTTCCTCGAGCAGATGCGCGATGGCCCGGTCGAGCTGAGGATCGCCGCCATCCTTCATCAGTCCCGGATCATCGAGCACCTCAATGTCCGGATCGACGCCGTGGCCCTCGATGCCCCACGTACCGTCCTTCTCGTAGAACGCGAAGCTGGGGACTGTGACGCGGCCGTTGTCGATGAGCGGTGGACCTCCCGAAATGCCGACGAGTCCGCCCCATGTGCGGGTACCGATGAGCTTGCCGAGGCCGCCATGTTGGAAGAGCCACGGGAACATGTCGCCGCCCGAACCAGCGAGACCGTTGATCAGCATCACCATCGGGACTTGATGGCCGTCCGGTGGCCACACCCAGTCCTTCACGTCGCGCCGCGCCCAATAGTTGGTAACGGGACGATTGAGCATCTCGATGAAGCGATGCGGAATCTGGCCGCCACCGTTCCAGCGATCGTCAATGATCAGGGCCTTCATGTCGCGCTGGCCCTGGAACTGCCGCACCAGATCGGTCTGACCGTCGACGCCGGTGTTCGGCACGTAGATGTAGCCGATCTTGCCGTCGGACTTCTTGGCGATGTACGCCCGCTTCGCCTCGATCCAGTCGCGATAGCGCAGATTCGAATCGGAACCGATCGCGTTGACCACAACATCCTTCGCGGTGTCGTCGCGCACCGGACTCTTGCTGATGGTGAGTGTCACGGTCTTGCCAGCGAGGCCTTGAAAGGCGGCCCACGGATCGCGCGTGATGTCGATCGGGACGCCGTTCACCGCGAGGACATAGTCACCGACGCTGACTCCGAGGCCGAGCTCCTGGAGAGGGCCGCGGGCATCGGTGTCCCAGGGAGCGCCGGAGATGATCTTGGCGATCTTGTAAGCCTTGCCGCTTTCGTTGCCGTCGAGCGCGAAGTCGACACCGAGCATGCCGACCGATCGACTCGGGCTCTCTTCGATATCACCGCCCTGGTAATAGGCGTGACCGACGTTGAGTTCGCTGATCATTTCGCTGATCAGATACGAGAGGTCCTCGCGGGCATTGAGCTGATCGACGAGTGGTGCGTACTGGGCGTACACGCCCTTCCAGTCGACGCCGTGCATGTTGGGGTCGTAGAAGTAATCGCGCTCAAGCAGCCATGCGTCGTGCAGCATCTGCTTCCATTCGGCCCTCGGGTCAACCTCGACAAGCATCGGGCTGACGACGATCGGCTTGGGGGTCGAGCCGGGTGACGCGTCGGCGATGGACGGGGCGCCGCGACCACCACCGAGCAGCAGCTTCTTCCCGTCAGCGGAGACTTCGAAGCCGCCGCCGCTGGTGACCTTCTTCTCTTCGCGCTTCTTGTCGCCGAGGTCCATCGCGTAGATGGTGCCGCCGCGAGCATAGAGCACGTTGTTCTTGTCGTTGAATCCGATGCGGTTGTAGCCGCCGTTGGGAGCGGGAAGTTGGAACTGACGAGCTTCGAGGCCATCGAAGTCGATCTTGACTTCCTTTGGCACGTCCTTCTTGGCGTCGTCCTTCTTGGCTTCGTCTTTCTTGGCTTCGTCTTTCTTGCCGTCACTGGTCGTCGTGTCGCGGGTGCCGGTGATCTTGGTGACCTCGCCGCCCGGACCGGTGCCTTGACCGCTCAGCGTGTCACCATCAATGACCAACTTCATCGAAGCCCCGCCTTGGGCCATCTTCAGCGACAGATCAAGGGTCTTGGTGGCCGAATCCCAAGTGCCTTCCACCGCGCCACTGAACATCGTCGACGCCATGGTGCCCGTGACCTTGTTGTCCTCCGCGACGGCAATCGTCAGCGTGAACTCCAGGCGCCCCATTTCTGGGATCTCGGTCGAGCACTTCCACGTGCCAGCGGGTCCCGAGGCCTTCTCGGCCGGCTTCTCCGCCTTCTCGTCTTGGGCGACCTCACTGCCGTCTCCGCGCGGACGACGGCCACCGCGGCGCGATCCGCCTTCCGGAGGTGCTCCACCGCCCGCGCCATCAGCCGCAGGAGGTGTCGTCGGCTTTTCGTCCTTCGCGTCGTCCTTCTTCGGATCCTTCGTTGGGTCCTTCTTTGGGTCCTTGCCCTCTTCCTCGTCGCTCGTCGCAAGCCACGCAGCCTTCATGTCGGCGCGCAGCGGAAGGGCCACGAGCAGCGACGATTCGTCGTAGATCCAACTGGTGTCCAGCGTGGAGTACTTGGGATTGAACGAACGATCGGATGCGAAGATCAGCCAATCGCCCTTGCGGTCAAAGGTCGGGCTGGAGTCGTTGAACATCCCGCTGGTGACCTGCTTGCGCTCACCGGATTTGGTATCGAAGATGAAGACCGCACTGCTGCGATTCTCGTCGGTGCCGTGGGCGTAGGTGATCCAGCGACTGTCGCTTGACCATGACACCGGACCCATCGAGATCTCCCACGGATTCCTGTCGATCGGCGTGATCTTGCCGCTCTCGAACTCGACGAGTTGGATCGCGCCGGTCTTGTCGCCGATGACCAGCATCTTCGAGTCAGGCGACCAGGTGATGTCGGTGCGGAAGCACGTCCCGTCGGAAGTGATCTTGCGTGGCTCGCTCTTCCCGTCGGCGGGAATCGCATAGAGCTCGTACTCGCCGGTGTTGTCCGCGAAGTAGGCGAGCCACTTGCCGTCGGGCGACCACGTCGGTTCGCGCTCCGCCACACCCGAGGTGTGCAGCAGGATTCGCGGAGTGCCGCTTTCGGCCGGCGCGGTCCACAGGTCGCCGCGAGCCTGCACCGCGACGCGCTTGCCGCTCGGTGAGATGCTCGCGCCTTGCACGAATTCAGCGGCATCGAGCGTTCGAGGCATGAGCTTGGGGCGATCTCCGGGCACGGTGATCGCAATCTCGCTGGTGCTGCGATCTGCCAGATCGAGCTTCATGAGCTTCGCGCCGTACTGGAAAACGATTTCGCCCGCACCATCACCATCCGGACCGATCGCGGGCCACTTCACGTCAAAGTCCTTGAACCGAGTGACCTGCTCGCGCTTGCCCGAACTGGTGTCGTAGACCCAGATGTTGAGGCGGTGCGCGTCACTCTCGGCGGATGTCTGATCGGAGAGGTAGTAGACCTTGTCGCCCTTCCACATCGGAAGACTGTCGACGCCCTCCCAGTCGGTGATGCGCTTGGCCTCACCGGTCTTCAGGTTGTAGAGCCAGATGTCGGTCTGCATGCCGCCGCGATAGCGCTTCCAGGTGCGGTTGTCGATGGAGTGGGGCGTGTACGCCAGCCACGTTCCGTCCTTGGAGATCGTGCCGTTCGCTCCGTAGGGCACCGGCAATTGCATTGGCAGTCCACCGGCGACGGGGACCTTGAAAAGCTGAGCCGCGCGGGCGATGCCGTTCAGATCACCGGTGGAGAAGACGAGATGGTCGTCGGTGGTCCAGTCGGTGAGCACCTCGGTGCCCGGGTGATGGGTCACGCGATTGGCAATGCCACCATCGACGCTGATCGTGTAGATGTCGCGGCCGGCACCGTAGTTGCCGATGAAAGCAACCGACTTGCCGTCGGGGGAGAAGTGAGGCATCGCTTCCGCGCCGGGCGGGCTGGCGAGCGGACGGGCCATTCCGCCGGCCTTGGGAGCGATCCAGAGATCGTTCGCGTAGACGAAGACCACCGAGTCCTTGGAGATGTCGGGATAGCGAAAGAGACTCGCGCCACCCGCTGGTGCCTTCGCGTCTTGGGCTGTGGCGGAAGCGTTGAAAAGCCCGGGCGCAGCGGTAAGAAGCGCCGCCGTCCAAAGGGAAATTCGGACGGCGGAAGGACGCACGAGTCGAGGTTGGTGCTGCATGGATTGGTCCACGAGGAAACATGACCGCCGCGCGACCGCGCGGGGGGAGCGTTGTACCGCATGTCCTCTCCCGAGTTGTGGGGAAGTCCCCAGAGTTTGGCCAGAGTTCAGGGCTTCACGGACGGCGAATTGCGTCAGCCCGACGACGGGAGTTTGCCCACCAATACGATCCGACGCTGGCTCACGACCGAGCCGCCCGGCGGTTCGACCGTCACCGCGAAGAGTGTCGGTTCCCGAACCGTCAGGGGAGGTCGAATGTCGATCGTCGCATCGCCGCTCTTGGGCATATCGAAAAGGCCGCCGTCGATCGGATATCGATCATCGCGGGTGCCGTCGAAGATCCATAGTTGGTACTGGTGCTGTGTCGGATCGTTGGCGGCGAGCCCCGTAATGTGCAGTGATCCAGCTTGTCGATTCGAGTCCCACACGATCTCACCGCTGGCGTGTTCGCACAGTGGATCCTCGGTGTGGGCGAGCGTCACTGGTGCGAGGCCCGATGCAACGCGAACACCAGACCGACCGCGCTCGGACGGCGTTACCGTCGATCTGTCTCCACGAACGTACGGCAGCGCGATCGCCACGATTGCAATGCTGGCCGCAGCCGCAGCGACGAGCCAACCCGCGCGCTTACTCCAAGGCGACGGAGAACGGAAGGGGAGCGTGCCGCGCACCGCCAGGGGTTGTTCGATCAGAGCGAGCCGACGCTTGCACGCATTCTTGATCTGATCGGGCATTGACTCGGCTCCCGACCCGATCCCGACATCGACCGCGGCTGCGCACAACTCCAGCGCGATGGCGTCGGCGTCGGCGCGATTACCAATGCGTGTTCGCAGCCTGTCGCCTTCGCCGCGATCGACGCCGACGAGCGCGCGATCACAGAGGAAATCCAAGTCCTCCTCACGCAGGTGAGGATCCTGATCGCGATGCGAGAGGCTCATGGAGCGGACCTCGAATCGTCGACCGGCGGCGTCTTGCCGAAGTCAAATCCCTCCGCAGCGAGGAGTTCACGCAGCTTGATGAGCCCTCGACGGGCGTGGGTCTTCACGGTTCCCAGCGGCAGTCCGGTCCCGGTAGCGATCTGCTCGTGCGATTGTCCATGTCGAATTGCCAACTGCAGCACCTGCCGTTGCTCGGGGCGCAGGCGTTCAAACACCCGCTTGGCGATAATCGATTCTTCGCTGACCTCGGCGACATCCTCGCGCGCCGGAGGAGCCGCGAGCATGTCCGGAATCGTCGCTTGTTGGGGACGTCGCTGGCGCTTGCGGCCGCGATCGATCAGGCGGCGTCGGGCAATCATCGCCACGAACGTGGTCTCGCTCGCAATCGAAGCGTCGAAGCGTTCCGCTGATTTCCAGAGATCGATGAAGATCTCCTGCACCGCGTCCTCGGAATCACTCTGGTCCGCGCAGAGTCGTCGCGCCAACGACCATACCAGTCCGCTGAAGCGATCAATACAGGCGCTTGCCGCTCCGGGCTCGCCTGCGGCGACGCGCTGGAGGATCGAAGGGAGAGGTGTGGCGCGTTCGCTGGACAGGGAAAACTCCGAGGTCCTTTGAGAGAGCCCTTGGAATCGCCCGCGGAATGGGGAGCTCGCGCGGGGCAACGAAGAAGGGACCGGTTCGAACATGAGCGTCATGACGAACCGGTCCCTTGGATCCTACTCGGTTTTGAGATCTGATTGCGTCAGGGACGCGTCAGTTCGAACCGGCGGCCGGCTTCTCGGTCGCCGTGGCGGAAGCGCCGGTCATGCTCGGGGGAAGAATCACGGTGTCGATCTCGTGGATGACGCCGTTCTTGGCTTCGATGTCGGCGACCACCACGGTGGCTCCGCCGATCGTGACCTTGCCATCCTTGACGGTGACCTTGAGGGCCTTGCCGGAAATCGGCCGCACTTCGCTCATGGTGACCACGGCGTCGCTGTAGACCAAGGCGCCCGGGATGACGTGCATCGAAAGAACTTCAGCGAGCTTCGTCTTGTTCTCCGGCTTCAGGAGCATCTCAAGCGTGCCCTTCGGGAGGGCGCGGAACGCAGCCTCGTTGGGGGCGAGCACGGTGAACGGGCCTGGGCCCTTGAACAAATCATTCATTCCAGCAGCCTCGATCGCGGCCAGCAGCGTGTTCATCGTTCCGGCGCCGCGTGCAACCTCAAGAACGTTGCCGTCCATGGGCATGATCACGCTATCGATCACGTGAATGACGCCGTTGGAGCACACGATGTCAGCCTTGGTGACAGTAGCGTTGTCCACCATGACCTTGCCATCGACGACCTTCAGATTGAGGCGCTGCCCTTGGACAGTCGTCGCGAACGTCATCTTGGTGACGTCGGCAGCCATGGCCTTCGCCGGGACAACGTGGTACGTGAGGATCGAAACCAGCTTGGCCTTGTTCTCCGGCTTGAGAAGCATCTCGACGGTGCCCGCCGGGAGCTTCGCGAACGCCTCGTCGGTCGGGGCGAAGACCGTGAACGGACCGCTGCCCTTCAGGGTGTCGATCAGGCCCGCAGCCGTCAAAGCAGCGGCGAGCGTCTTGAAGCTGCCCGCGGCAACGGCGGTATCAACGATGTCCTTGGTGCCTGTGGCGGGCGTCACGGCCTCGCGAGCCTTGGTCTGCAGTTCCTTACCGGTCTGGACGGCGCGATCGCGGGTCGGAGCGGTGGCTGGAGCGTTGGTGGTGTTCTGAGCGACCGCAGCGACGGCGGCGACGAGGGAGAGACTGATAGCAACTGAGACGGTGCGGAGCATAGGGACCTCTACGAGTGACCTGCGTCAAGTGCGTGCCGCACATGCGGCCCGAACGACGGCGGAGCGGTGCAGACCCTTCGTCGAGAGTTTGCTTCCCGATTCGCCGTCGCGAAGGAACATTTTTGCGAGACGCCGAGTGCGTTCCGCCGGCTGCCACGACCCGATTCAGCGGTGATGCACCAGCGTCTGATGGGGAAACCGTACCTTGGGCGCGGAGGAGATCGCGTCGTCAGCCGCGCGGTAGCCCGCTGTAGCCACGACAGTTGCGCGGTATCCCTGAGACGGCAAGCCGAGCAGATCGTCGAAGACCTTCGGGTCGAATCCCTCCATCGGGCAGGCATCAACGCCCAGCAGAGCGGCAGCGGACAGGAAGCCGCCAAGGGCGATGTACACCTGCCGTGCGGTCCAGTCGTCCGCCCGAAACGTCGGGGCAGTGATGAAACCTTCGATCATGGCGCGGTAGCCGGCGAGCGACTCCAGCGGCGCACCGCGGACCTCCGAGAGCCGCTGGATGAACGCTGCGACATCAGCCACTTCCAGCGGCGAACGTCGAGCGAGAACTACCAGATGCGACGCATCGGTGATCTGGGCCTGATTCCATGCGGCGGCCCGGAGCTTTGCCCGGAGCGCCGAATCGTCCACCACGAAAAACTTCCACGGCTGCAGGCCAAACGAAGAGGGCGCCAGCACCAGCGACCGTTCAAGGGCCTGCCAGATCGGTGCCGGAATGATGCGGCTCGCGTCAAACTTCTTCGTCGCGTATCGCCACTCCAAAGCACGGAGGAGTTGATCGGGGCTGAGCGTTGCGTGGGCAGTCGGTGCTGTTGCGGTGGTCATAGTGATACTCGTCGTGCTGACTCACTCGTCGTAGAAGTACACGAACCGTTGTCGAAGCGGAATCTGGACGGAAGCGGGGCGGAAGCGGGGCGGAAGAGTAGCCTCCACTGCGGCGGCGCGGCATCACAATCTGAGATCAACGGTGAGGAAGGGATTCGAACCCTTGAAACCCCAAAAGAGGTTTACCGGTTTTCAAGACCGGCGCGTTCAACCGCTCTGCCACCTCACCCGGGGAAGGCCAATGATTCTACCGCGCGAGCCGAATCACGAGCGGACCCCGCATGGACTCAGTGCGTCGTCACCGGCGCTGCGATCGACCCGTACGGCATGAGCATCTTGGCGATCAGCGCGGTCCAGCCTGTCTGGGCCCGCGCACCGAGTCCTTCTCCGGTGTCACCGTGGAAGTACTCGAAGAAGGGCACGTGGTCGCGAAACCTCGGGTCCCGCTGCATCGCAGGGTGTGCGCCGAGTACGGGGCGACGGCCCTGCGCGTCGAGAAGGAAGAGCTTCGTCAAGCGCTCGCGCAACTCGTCGGCGGCGCCGAGCAACGTCACCTTCCGTCCACTGCCGACTGGGGCTTCGATGAGAAACTCGTCACCGTAGTAGTGGTGAAACTTCTGCAGGGATTCGACCAGCAGATAGTTGATTGGCATCCAGATCGGGCCGCGCCAATTGGAGTTGCCGCCGAAGAGGCTGGTCTCGCCTTCGCCCGGCTCGTACCGCACCGAGAACTTCTCGCCGCCAAGTTCGATCTCGTACGGTGAGTCCTTCAGGGAGCGCGAGAGCCCTCTGATTCCGTAGTCACTGAGAAAGTGGAGTGGATCAAACGCTTTGCGCAGGATGGCCTTCATGCGATGGCCGCGCAGCAGCGACAGCAGGCGACGATCGCCGCGCCCCGGCTCGTTCCAGCGCGAGACCAGTCCCGCGAGTTCCGGCCGGGTCTTGAAGATCCACTCGAGTCGCTTCGCAAAGAGCGGCAGTCGCTCCAGCATTTCAGGCTCAAGCGTTTCGACGCAGAAGAGTGGAACGAGTCCGACGGCGCTCAGCACCTTCATTGGAATCGGATTTCCGTCCGGCTTGACGATGAGGTCGTAGTAGAAACCGTCCGTCTCGTCCCAGAGTCCGGTGCCGCAGCGGTGGATGTCCGACATCGCCTCGGCGATCTGCAGGAAGTGCTCGAAGAACTTCGTCGCCAAGTCCTGGTAGATCGGCCAGTGCATCGCGAGTTCGATGGCGATGCGCATAAGCGACAGTGCATACATGCCCATCCACGCGGTGCCGTCGGCCTGCTGCAGCGTGCCGCCGATGGGCAACGGACGGCTGCGATCGAAGACACCGATGTTGTCGAGTCCGAGGAAGCCTCCCTCGAATACGTTGCGCCCGCCGGAATCCTTGCGATTCACCCACCACGTGAAGTTCATCGACAGCCGATTCATCGCGTGGATCAGAAAGTCGAGATCGCCCGAGCCCTTCAACTTCTTGTCGATCTGATAGACGCGCCACACCGCCCATGCCTGGATTGGCGGGTTTGCATCATCGAACGCCCATTCGTACGCGGGCAACGCCCCGTTGGGATGCGTGAAGGAATCGGTGAAGAAGCTGCTGAGCTGACGTTTCGCGAAATCGGGATCGAGCCGCGCGAACGCAACCGCGTGAAATGCATGATCCCACGCCGCGAACCAGGGGTATTCCCAGGTATCGGGCATCGCCATGACCTCGCGCACCGCGAAGTGTCGCCAGTGCTGATTCCGTCCGCGCTCGCGTTCCGGTGGTGGTGGCGGTTGACCTGGGTCGCCATCCATCCAGCGGCGCACATCGAAGTGATAGAACTGCTTCGACCAAAGCAGTCCCGCGAAGGCCTGTCGTTGCACCAGTCGCTGGTCGGAGTCCGTGAGCCCCTGCTGGAGGTTCGCCCACCACTCGTCGGCCTCGGCGCGACGTTGCCACAATGTCGTGAGGCAATCCTGTTGGGTCGGCGGTGGTGCTGCCGCGGGTCCTAGATGCACGACGATGCTGCGCTCTTCGCCAGGCGGAATCGCCAGGCGATGCCAGAGTCCAACCTTGGTGCCGCGATCTCCGACACACGCGTCGGTGCGACCGTTGACGATTCGGTCGGTCAAGCCGTCCTTGTAGCGCTGGCCGTCGACGGGAAGTCCCCAAAGCTTGGGGCCGTTGGTCTCGTTCTCGCAGAAGAGCTTCTCGTGTTCGCCATACGCCGTGAGGGCGTACGCCCCGAGAATCACGTGCTTGGCGACGACTCGTCCGTCCGTTGCCAGTTCCATGACCGGACGCTGATGCTGCGGCTTCCACGACCATTCGTTGCGGAAGCAGGCTTGCGGGATGACGTCGATGGTCGCGATGTCGGGGCCGTGGTTGACGACGGTGACCCGCATCACAACCGAGTCGGGATCCGGCTTCGCGAAGTCGACGGTGACATCGAAGTAACGATCTTCGTCAAGGACTCCGGTATCAAACAGTTCAAGTTCGCGATCGAGGCGCGTTCGCCTCGCGTTGCCTTCGACGAGTTCGGCATACGGAAACTCCCGCTGCGGATACTTGTAGAGCATCCTCTGCCACGCGTGCGATGGAACCGCGTCGAGATACCAGTACAGCTCCTTGACGTCCTCGCCGTGGTTTCCCTGGGCGTTGGTGAGACCGAAGAGCCGTTCCTTGAGGTGCGGATCCTTGCCGTTCCAGAGGGCGAGCGAGAGCACCATGCGCTGTTCGGCGTCGCACCATCCTGCCAGTCCGTCTTCGCCCCAGCGGTATGCGCGACTCCGGGCGTGTTCGTACGGGAAGGAGTCCCACGCCGAACCGTCGCGGCTGTAGTCCTCGCGCACGGTGCCCCATTGGCGCTCGGTGACGAATGGACCCCAGTGACGCCACGGAGCGTCGGCCTTGCGACTCGCTCGCTGGCGGGCGTCCTC
>JBBQCR010000020.1:0-18822 GCA_038318935.1 Phycisphaerales bacterium | reverse complement strand
CATCGAACGATCGCCCGAGCGGAGACAGTGCCCAGGCACGTAGCCAGTCAGACGCTGCGCAGCCATCAACGACACCGACCGCTTCCACCGCGCTCAACGACGGTGCCGCCAGCGAACTTGATCGCCGCATCCAGGACCGCTTGGCCCGCACGGGCGAGTCGGCTCTCGGCGAACGCCTTCAGGAGCGACTTGCACCACCGACCAAAGCCGCGCCCACCACCATCACTGCCGATGCGCCGCCCGCGAGCTTTCTCGGCCTCCGCAGCGGCAGCGCCGGTTCGATCGTGTACGTCGTCGACGCCAGCGGTTCGATGATCGGGACCTTGCCGATCGTCCTGAACGAACTTGATCGCTCGTTGCGCAAGCTCTCGCCTTCGCAGCGCTACGCGGTGTTCTTCTTTCAGCGGAACGGCGTCCTCCCGAGCGCTGCGTCGGAGCTCGTCGCCGCCACTCCTGCAGCGATCGACGCCACGCTCGCGTGGGCGAGGCGCGATGTTCGACCAAGCGGGCGCAGCAATCCGCTCGCGGCGATGGAGCGATCGCTGGCCCTGCGCCCCGATGTCGTCTTCCTCTTAAGTACGGCGATCACCGGCAGCGGCGAATTCGAGGTCTCGCGCGACGAACTGCTGAAGCGTCTCGATGCTGTCAATCCGCTCGACGCGACGATGGGACGAAGGCCTACGCGCATCCAGTGCGTGCAGTTCCTCGATCCCGATCCGCTCGACACGCTCCTACAGATCGCAGAACGACACGGCGGTGCAGACGGCTTTCGATTTCTGTCGCGCTCGACGCTCGGACTGGAGCCATCGCAACCATGACCCGCCCCAAGCTTTTCATGGCGTGGGTTGCGGCCCTGACGATCTCGATGCCCTCCTTCGGAACGTTTTCCGACGAGGAGTCGTTCGCTCGCGAGCTCTCGGTGCGAGAACTCGTCCGCACCGGGGCCGCAACGGATATCGCGGCCGCGGCGAAGTCCGCGTCACCCATCGAACAGGAGCGAGCCCTCGTTGCCCTGCGCGAGATCGCCTTTGCAACCGCCGAGCCGAAGAATCGCGCAGCGGCGTTTGACGCCCTGATCGAAGCACGGCGCTTGCTGTTGAAGCGACACGCCGACGATCCGCGCAGCGTGACCTGGGCACTCGACCTGCTTGAGGCGACGCTTCTGCTCGGACCATCACTCGACGGCAGCGACGTCTTCGCCCTCGTTGGTATCGATGCGGATGCACCGCGCATCGCGATCACGCGGGAAGACGTACTCGCTGCTTTCCGCGTCGCGACCGTTCCCATTCGCGGCGAGGGAGACGCGACGCGCTCGCTCGCTCGTGATCGCTCGACGCGCGGGCCCGTGCTTCAGACGATCGCTGAAGCTCGACTTGGGTCCGCGCTCGTGGCGGCGGATGCCTTTGGTTCCGAGGATGCCCGGGCGCTCGCATCGCGTGCCCAGGATCTTCCCCCTGCCGCGCGAGACCTGATGCGCATTTCGCTGGCACGACAAGGAGGCGATGCGGAGGCGCTGCTGAGCGCGGTTGAACGGGCACCCGACGCGACGCCGTTGCATCGAGAGGCAGCGACATCGATGCGACTGCTCCTTCGTGCTGAACGTGGTGACGCATCCGCTGCGGGAGATGCCCTTGAACGGCTGACAACGCTTCGGGGCGGTGACGCGCTGTCTCGCCTTCTGGCCGCCGACGCCGCGGCCCGATGTCTGCAAGTGCTTCGCGCACCGACCTCAATCGAACCCTGGATTCGCGCGTATGGGAGCGCCTCGGCGAAGGAGCGTGTGCTCCTGCGTGAAGCGATCTTTCGCCGCATGAGGTCGATCCTCGGACCACTCCTCGCCGACACCGTTGCGGAGTTACCTCCGCTTGCGGTGGTTGCTCTGGCAGCATCGGCGGCGAAGGAACTGCTCCCATCGCTGATCGCCCGACTCGAGCGCGTCCTCGATGATCCCTCGGATTCCAACGCGACAACATCGGCTCGCGGACCTGCGGAGTTCGAACTTGGCCGGGCGCTCTCGCGCGCACAGCGTTATGAGGATGCCGCTCGTCGCTTCCGCCACTTTGCGGAAGCGTTTCCCGAAGATCCTCTCGCCGCCGAGGCGATGGACCTGGCAGTCACCATCGACAGCGAGATGGCGTTGGCCGATCCGTCGAGTCTCGAGCGAAGGGCTTCACTCCGCGCGACGCTGACGTCCGCCCTCGATCGCTTCCCAGAGCACGCTCAGTGGAACGAGTGGCGTCTACTCCTCGCCACCGCAGCGGTCGCCGATCGAGATCCCGACGCAGCCCTTGCGGCGCTGCGTCTCATTCCCTCCACCGCGGACAATGCGACCGAGGCTCGACTGCTCGAGGCCGAGTCCCATCTGCTTCGGGTCCGCGATGCCGACAAGGTAGCGCTGCCGGCGATCCTCATCGCGATCGACCATGCGCTGCAAGCCTTAGAATCATCGACACTGAGCCCGAAGCAATCGCATCGTCGTGCCTTGGTCATCGGTCAGCAGCAACGATTGACCGGCAATCTCGACGCAGCCGACGCGACGTTGCGGACACTCGTCGGCGACACTGGAGCGACGCTGGAGATTCGTTCCGCTGCAATCGCCGCCTTGATCCAGTTGCGCGAGGATCGTGGCGGGGTGATTGAGTTCTCTCCGGAGATGGCAGCGTTCGCGAAGTCGGCACCGCTCGCGTTTTGGAACGCTGTGCGCACCTGGACCCTCGAGGCCTGCCGCGGCACGTCGAGCGATCTGGAACCGATCAATGGCGGAGACGAACTCGCGAAGCGTCGCTTGTCCGCGCTCGGTGCACCGATCGCAGCGACGCTTGTCGATCTCTCGCCGCTTCCTGTGTCGCGAGACGAGGCACTCAGCATCGTTCGGACGCTGCTCAGTGCAGACGCGCCTTTGGCGGCAGCTTCGCTGGCAACGCGACTGGCGGCGCTGCGCCCGGACGACATGGATGTGGCACTCGTCTCCGCCGAGGCCAAGCGTCGCTGTGGCGGTGATCGGGAGTTGGCCGCGGCCATGTCAGAGTTCGTAGCGATCGGCGACCGCGTGACGGAAAGTACGACAGCATGGTGGCAGGCCCAACTCGGACAGGTGCGGATTGCGGCTTCGTCACCGGCGCTTGGGAAGTCCGATCGCGCCGCGATTCTCACCCGCGTGCAACGCCTTCGCGGGATCGATCCGGCGTTCGGAGGTGGGCGACATCGGGCATCGTTCGAAGCGGTGGAGAAGCGTTTGTTGGTCGGTGGAGCGGCCAAGAGCCCGTCATGACCGGCACCAGCCACTGGTCTCGCACGATCCTGCACGTCGACATGGACGCCTTCTATGCGTCGGTCGAGCAACTCGATGATCCGTCACTGCGGGGCAAGCCCGTTCTGGTTGGCGGCCGAGGCAGGCGAGGCGTGGTCTGCGCTGCGTCGTACGAATCGCGGCGCTTCGGATGCCGCTCCGCGATGCCGATGGCGCAGGCGCGGTCGCTCTGCCCGCACGCCATCGTGATGCCACCACGCTTTGAGCGCTATCACGAACTGTCGCGGCGGCTGATGGAGATTCTCGAAGCCTGTTCTCCCCTCGTCGAGCCGCTCTCCCTCGATGAAGCGTTCGTTGACGTCACCGGCAGCCATCGTCTTCTTGGCGATGGAGTGTCGATCGCCTCGCGGATACGCGAGCGTGTTCGCAACGAGTTGGGTGTGACGTGTTCGGTCGGCGTCGCTCCGAACAAGTTTGTCGCAAAGCTCGCGAGCGACCTGAACAAGCCGGATGGACTCACTGTCATGCCACCAGAAGGACTTGCGGAACAGCTCGCTCCCCTAGCCATCGAACGGATGTGGGGGGTGGGACCCGTGGCTGCCGAACAGTTCCACCGCATCGGAGTACGGACCTTTTTGGATCTGCAGCGCCTCAACGAAGACGCGATCGTCGCGCTCATGGGCGAGCATGGAAGCCGGTGGAAGCGACTCGCTCTCGGTGAAGACGATCGCGTCGTGCACTCCGAGCGCACAGCAGCAAGTGTCGGTCACGAACAGACCTTCGGCGAGAACCTCCGCTCGATCGACGAAGTTGATACCCATCTGATGGCCCTCGCGGATGCCGTGTCGGAGCGACTGCGGCGGAAGAACCTCAAGGCCACTCGCATCACCGTCAAGATTCGTTTCGGGGACTTCAAGACCATCACCCGTTCGATCACACTCGACGAAGCAACGGACCGCAGCGATCTCCTGCGAACAACGGCACGATCACTGCTTCGCGCCTGGGCAGCGGGTGGATTTCAACCGGTCCGGCTCATCGGCTGTTCGACCGGTGGACTCATCGAGGGCAACGAGCAGTTGGCGCTCTTTCACGATGTCGCTGACGTCAAGCACAAGGCGATCGACCGTGTGGCGGACGCGATCCGCTCCCGTTTCGGCAAGACCGCAATCGGCCGTGCGGATGTCGCAAGGCTGCGCGACGACGACGAGCGGTGATCAGTCGAACTGGTGCAGTCATCGGGGGTCAATCGCCGATCACCGGTCCATGCCCATCGACATCGCTTCGTTGGCCGGTTGGATTCCAGCGCTCATCTTTCCGCTGGCGACTGCGATGCAGCTCGCGACCATCCTTCGTCGCAAGTCCGCCGACGGCGTGTCGATCACGGCGTGGTCGTTGTTCGCGCTCGCCAACGTATCGCTGTATGCCTACCTCGGAAAGTATGCGGAGCCGCAGGCGATCCTCAGCGGGCTTGGCACCGCGGCGCTCAATCTGGCGATCGTGATTGCCGCGTGGCGCTTCCGCGCCGTATCACTTGACCGACGCGTTTGACGCAACCTCCCATACGAACAGTTCCGTCGGATCCGGCGCGCTCCCGATCTTGCCAAGATCGACGAGTTGCTTGCCGATCTCGGTCCACCGCTCAACGGTCATCGCACCCAGCCCCAGGCGATCGGTGTCGGCGCTCTGAAGCAGCGGCTCCTGTCGTTTCGCACTGGCATCCATGGCCTCCTTGGTCATCGCCGGATTGAGTTTCGCCATGATCGCGTTGGTCTCTTCAGGCGATTCAATGTATCGAGCCCAACCGCGCTGCAGGGCACGCGCGAGCTTGCGGCAGGTCTCCGGATGTCCCTTCGCGTAACTGGCCTTGGTTGCGACCACCGCGTTGTAGGGATTGAAGCCGCTTTCCTTCGAGAGTAACACCCTGGTCTTGACTCCCTGCGCGTCGAGCGTCACCGGCTCGGCGAAGACGAAACATTGCTGCGCGAGCTTCGGATCGGACGCGAACTGCGCGACGCTCCCGGTGTGCGGAATGAGTTTGAGGGACTTCCCTCCGAACCGCCGATTCAGCATCGCGACCCACGACAGATTCGCCTCGCACGCAACCGTCGAGTCGGAGTTCCAAAGTTGCTCAAGCGAGTTGAATGGACTGTTCGCGTGCACCATGATCCCCATCGGATCGTCCTGATAGATCGCGTAGATCCCGACGAGCATTCCGCCAGCGCCGCGAAGCGTGAGGATCTGCTCGCCACCGACGACCGCGAACTCGACGCTGCCGCTAGCCGCGAGTTGCGGTGCCGCAACGCCGGGGCCACCCTTGATGATTTCAACGTCGAGCCCCTCGTCTTTGAAATAGCCCGCGGCTTCGGCGGCATAGATGCCACCGAACTCGGGCTCGGGCACCCAGTTGAGCTGCAGTCGCACGCGCTCCGTCGACTGGGCTCCCTCGACCGGCGCCCGATCGTCTCCGCAACTGCCGAGCGCGAGCGCGACGATCACCACCGATGAAATCCGCAGCGCCCGGCTGATTGCCCGCGGCAGCTCCTTGATCATGAGGTTCGACATGCCCGGCATGCTACGCCCCGAATCGACGCGATGCGATTCGGGCCAGCACACTGACCACCCCAAACAGCGCGAATCCGACCAGCGCCGCCAACCCTACCGCGGCGAAGACCTTCTCGGTCCGGAACTCGCGCATGCTGGTCATGATCACGATGCCCAGCGGCGCAACGTCACCACCAAACCCTGCCACGAACTCGCCGACCAGCGCTCCGATCGTCGCCAGCCCCGCAGCGATGCGCAGTCCGATCAGCATCGATGGCACCGCCGAGGGAACGCCGAGTTTCCTCCAGCGTTGCCACCGAGTCGCGCGATGGAGATCAAAGAGTTCGATGAGATGCGGGTCGGTCGCGCGCAATCCCCCGACGGTGTTGGCGATCACCGGAAAGATCGCGACGACGACACTTGCGGCGATCACCGTGCGCATGCCGTTACCGAGCCAGATGACCAAGAGCGGCGCGATCGCGACAAGTGGAACCATCTGGAAGAGAAGCGTGAGCGGGTACAGCCCCCGCTCCACCCACCTTGAGAGGGTCAAGACACTTCCGATCACGACGCCAAGCACAGCCGCGATGAGGAAACCCGTGAGCGTCGCCGTGGCGGTGCGGCCGGTGCTCCACGCGAGAGCGACGCGATCGTCCCAGAGCACTGAAGCAACGCGAGTCGGCGGCGGCAGGAGATACGCGGGAATCTCAGCGATTCGCACGGCCGCCTCCCACGCGAGCAGCGTGAGAACAATCGCTATCAGCGGGGGCAGCGCGCGTGCGACAAATGCGTCGGGCTTCATCGCGACCTCCCCGAGCGCATGCCGCTCAGTAGCGCGGTCGAGAGGAACCGCACATGCTCGTTGAAGTCGTCAGAGGTCCGCACCGATGTCGAATGATCGTCAATCGCGATGCTGCGATCGACCAGAACGCGGGCAGGGCGCGGCGAGAACACCACGCAGCGCGAAGCAAGAAAGACCGCCTCGGGGATCGAGTGCGTCACCAACACCGCGGTGAAGCGATCCTGTTCCCACAGCGCATACAACTCCTCGTCGAGTTCCTGCCGCGTGACCTCGTCAAGAGCGCCGAACGGCTCGTCAAGCAGCAGCAATCGCGGTCGCGTCACGAGCGCCCGGGCCATCGCGGCCCGCATGCGCATGCCGCCAGAAAGTTGCGAAGGAAGACGATCCGCTGCGTCGCCAAGGCGCATGCGCCCGATCGACGCCATCGCACGTTCGCGTCGCTCGTCGCGTTCGACACCAAGAAGTTCCAGCGGCAACTCAACGTTCGCCAGAACGCTTCGCCAAGGAAGGAGTCGCGGTTCCTGAAAACAGATCGCCGCGCGTTGTAGAGCGAGTTCGGCCGACAGCACGCGATCATGCTCGCGGTATGCAATTTCGCCGCTGTCAGGCGCGTCCAATCCTCCGATCATCCGCAACAGCGTCGTCTTTCCGCACCCGCTCGGACCGATCAGCGCCACGAATTCGCCGGCATCGATTCCGAGCGTGACCGCATCGACCGCATGCACCGATCCGTAGCTTCGCGACACGGCCCGCAGATCGATGGTCAGTGCGGAGGTACCGGAGCTTGCTTCAGCGCGGGGCGCGAACGACATGGGCGGGAGCATAGTCCCGCGATCAGAACGTCACCTGCAGCCGCATCGTGAAGTCGATCGGATCGGTGGCACTCTCGTCGCCGCCGGGGTCCAGCAGGAACGGGATCCCCCGGCGTAGGAGACGCGGCCGCACCAGAGACCGAGCCGGTCGGCGCCGCGACCCGGCAGCGTGCCGTGCAGCGCAGCGCCATAGTTCACTTGGGTGGTGGCTACCGAAGGATCGGCGCATCACCATGGCCCGAAGGTTCGGTGGCCACGCGAGCCTTTGATGGCGGACTCACGTCGCGCGACAGGAGCGCGAGCGGTCGGCGTTCCCGGGCCGTCTTCGGAGCGTGTACCATCGCCTCCCCTTCGCGATGCGCCGTCCATGACCTACGTTCCGCTCTTTGATCTTGGCTCTTACTGGTGGTTCTACGCGAGCTTCCTTGGGCTGGTGTTGGTGTTGCTCGCTCTCGATCTGGGCGTCTTCAATCGCAAAGCGAAGGAGATGTCGATCGCCAGCGCTGCTCGCTGGACGGCGGTGTGGATCTCTTTGGCGCTCGTCTTCAATGTCCTGCTGTGGCTGTGGACGGCGAACGAGTTGGCGCGACCGGAACTGCAGCCAGCGCTCCTCGCAAGCGGCTACGGCGATGCCACGACGGCAGCGCGTCGACTGGCGCTCGAGTTTCTCTCCGGCTACATCGTTGAGATCTCGCTCTCCGTCGACAACCTGTTCGTGTTCCTGGTTCTGTTCGCCTACTTCAAAGTGCCGGCGAACCTTCGGCATCGCGTGCTCTTCTACGGCATTCTCGGGGCCCTGATCTCGCGCGGCATCTTCATCGCCGTCGGCAGCGTGCTCGTCCAGTTCCAATGGGTCGTCGTGGTGTTCGGCATCTTCCTCGGCGGAACCGGCATCAAGTTGCTGCTGTCGGGTTCCGACGAAGGTCCCGATCCGGGGCGCAATCCGTTCATTCGATTACTGCGTCGTTTCCTCCCGGTCACCGACGACTATCGCGGATCACGTTTTATCGTGCGCGAAGGAGGACGCCGCCTTGCGACGCCGCTCTTCGTCACCTTGATCGCGGTGGAACTCACGGACATCCTTTTCGCCGTCGATTCCATACCAGCCATCTACGGCATCACCAAGGAGCCGCTCATCGTGTTCACGTCCAACGTGTTCGCGATCCTCGGTCTCCGCTCGATGTTCTTCGTCCTCGCCGGAGCGATGGACCGCTTCCACCTGCTGAAGTACGGACTCGGACTGGTGCTGCTGTTCGTGGGCCTCAAGATGACCCTGCTGCACCGGCTCTTCGAGGACAACCACTTCCCGACCGGTTGGTCGCTGGGCATCATCTCCGGAACGATCGGCGGCGCGCTCATTCTCAGCCTGATGTTCCCGAAGCGGCCGCAGCACAAGGAGCGGTGATCGCTTCATCTATACTGCCCCGATGGACGCCCTTCGGCATCTGTTTGACTTCATCCTGCATGTGGACGTACACCTGACCGAACTGGTCCGCGACTACGGCGTCTGGACGTACGCGGTCCTCTTCGCGATCGTCTTTGCCGAGACCGGACTGGTCGTCACCCCGTTTCTGCCAGGCGATTCGCTTCTCTTCGCGGCCGGCGCGATCTGCGGCGCCGGCGACCTTTCGGTCTGGGGTCTGATGCTGCTCCTTTTCGTGGCAGCGGTGCTCGGCGACACGGTGAACTTCCACGTCGGCGCGTGGGTCGGCCCCCACGCTTTCAGCGGCCGCTTCCGGTTCCTGAAGCGCCAGCACCTGGAGCGGACGCAGGCGTTCTTCGACAAGCACGGCGCCAAGGCCATCGTCCTGGCCCGCTTCGTTCCTATCGTTCGGACCTTTGCTCCTTTCGTCGCCGGAGTCGGATCCATGCACTATCCGACGTTTCTCCTCTACAACGTGATCGGTGCCGCTGCCTGGGTCGGAATCTTTGTCGGTGGTGGCTATCTCGTCGGTGGACTTGAGATCGTGAAGAACAACTTCAAGTTCATCACGCTGCTCATCATTGTCATCAGCGTGCTACCGATCGGCATCGAGTGGTGGAGAGCTCGTCGCGAATCGCGGGCCACCATCGAAGCGAAGGAGCCGTCGTGAAGCTCTTCGCGCTCAAGATGCTCTTCGGCGATACGGCGAAGTTCTACGGCATTCTGCTGGGACTGGCGTTCGCATCACTCCTGATCTCGCAGCAGAGTTCGATCTTCGTCGGACTGATGAGCCGCACCTTCGGCTTCATTCAGGACACCAGCCAGCCCGACCTGTGGGTCATCGATCCCGACCGGTCGTTCGTCGACGACCAGAAGCCACTACGCGACACCGAGGTCGACCGTGTCCGAAGCGTGAGCGGCGTTGCGTGGGCTGTTCCGCTCTTCAAAGGGTTGCTGAGCGCCAAACTGCCGACCGGCGAACGCGAAACCTGCGATGTCATCGGCATCGACGACGCGACGCTGATCGGCGGGCCGGCCCGCGTCGTGCAAGGACACGTCGAGGACCTACGGCAACCGGAGTCGGTGATCATCGACGTGAAGAGCTCCTCGGGAAAGCTCGCCCTGCCGACATGGCTCAAGCCGGGCGATTCGGTCATCGAGTTTGATACGGCCGACGAGAGCATTCCGAGGCGACCAATGGCCATTGGCGACGTGCTGGAGCTCAACGAGCGCCGCGCGGTGGTGGTCGGACTTGCCGAGACAACGCCGACGTTTCAGAACCAACCCGTTCTCTACACGACCTACACGCAGGCACGTCAATTCGCTCCGCCGAATCGCCGTACCGTTTCGATGATTCTGGTGAAGGCTCTTGAAGGCACCGATGTTGGCCAGTTGCAGCGCCGCATCGAACAGGAGACCGGACTCATAGCCCTGACCGCCGACGAGTGGTCATGGCGAACCCTTAAGTACTGGATGACTCAAACAGGCATCCCGATCAATTTCGGCATCGCGATCGGACTGGGCTTCCTCGTCGGCGTCGCGATCGCCGGACAGATGTTCTACAACTTCACGCTCGACAACCTCAAGTACTTCGGTGCGATGAAGGCGATGGGTGCGAGCAACGCACGCCTCCTTGGCATGGTCGCGCTGCAGGCCGGAGTGGCTGCGGTGCTTGGCCTGGGGATCGGTCTCGGAGCGACGGCAGCCTTCGGGCTGACCGTACCCGGAACCCGACTTGCATTCCGCATGGTGTGGCAGATACCCGTCATCACCGCGGCTGCGGTGCTGATCATCTGCGTTGGTAGCTCGCTCCTCTCCATGGTGCGCGTGATTCGTCTCGACCCGGCGGAGGTCTTCAAGACGTGATCGCGACATCCGTCAACGCTGCGGTCAGCCTCAAGGGAGTGACCAAGACCTTCGGCAAGGGCGACAGTGCGGTGACCGCGCTGCGTGGCGCGGATATCGAGGCGCTCTACGGCCAAGCTACGTTCCTGGTCGGCCCATCCGGATGCGGCAAGACCACGCTGATCTCGATCGTTGCGGGGCTGCTGCATCGCGACGGTGGAGACCTCTCGGTGCTCGGGACCGATCTCGGTTCGCTCTCGGGTTCGCAACTCACGCGGTGGCGCAGCGAAAGTGTCGGCTTCATCTTTCAGGCCTTCAACCTGATTCCGCAGTTGACCGTCGCTGAGAATGTCGCCATACCTCTGGTGATCCGAGGCGAATCGCGTCGTGCCGCGGTGCGCACCGCTGGCGATCTCCTCGCGAAGGTCGGACTGGAGGGTCGCGAGCGCAGCAAGCCGAGCAAACTCTCCGGCGGGCAGCAGCAGCGTGTGGCGATCGCCCGTAGCTTGGTCCACAACCCGAGGATTCTGGTCTGCGACGAACCGACCAGTGCGCTTGATGCGACGCTCGGGCGACACATCATGCAACTCATCACCGCGGTCAGCAGCGCTCCCGATCGCGCGGTGCTGGTCGTGACCCACGACGATCGCATCTTCAACTTTGCTGACCGCATCGTGCACATGGACGACGGCCGCGTTACGCATGTCGAGCTCGGCGGACACCAGCTCGCACACGCCGCCGCAACGGAGTCTCATTCATGATCGCCGTCCGCTATCTCCTCCTCCCCGCCCTCGCGATCACCGGCCTCGCGCTGGCGGCCATTACGATCAGAAAACAGAACCAGCCTATTCCGTCCCCGCCAGTGCCCATCGCACCCAACGCCTCGCCCTATGTCGGCCGCATCGCCGGAGTCGGAAGCGTCGAGCCATCGAGCGAGATCATCAAGGTCGGTGCGCCCGCCGCAGGATTGGTCGAGAGCGTCGCCGTTCGCGAGGGTCAGCAGGTAAAGCCCGGTGACACGCTCCTGGTTCTTGATCGTCGAGAGATCGCTGCGAAACTCACCGCTGCCGAGGCGGATCTTCGGGTTGCCCAGGCGCGACTGGCGAATCTCGATTCGCGCCCTCGGGCCGAGGACGTCGCCAAAGCCGATGCGAGACTCGCCTCGCGCATGGCGGCGTTGAACGACGCGAAGGGTCGACTCGCCCGCTTGATGGATGTCGGCGAGAACGCGGTCGTGACCGCCAACGAACGACCGACGCTCGAGTTCCAGGTCGCGCTACTCTCCGCGAGCGTCGCCGAGGCGCAGGCGGATCTCGATCAGGTGAAGCGCGGAACCTATCCGGAGGATCGTGAGGAATCAGTGGCCGCGATGAACCTCTCGGCCGCCAAGCGCGATGAGGCAAAGACCGCGCTTGATCGACTCACGGTGCGCAGTCCGATCGCCGGCACGGTGCTATCAGTGAACGTCCGTACCGGAGAGTATGCGTCCGCGGGCCCGCAGGCACCGACGCTGATCGCGCTGGGATCGCTCGATCCGCTTCACGTTCGCGTCGACATCGATGAGCTGGACGCGTGGCGATTCGTACCGGAGGCGAAGGCTGTGGCGATGCTGCGCGGCTCGGTGAAACGCGAGTTTCCCGTGCATTTCGTGCGTGTGGTCCCGCAGGTCGTTCCGAAGCGGACAGTGACGGGCGAAATGGGAGAGCGCCTCGACACCCGAGTCATGCAGGTCATCTACGCGTTCGACTCGCCCGCCGACGGCAAGCCGCTGGGTCTACTTCCGGGGCAGGTGCTCGATGTCTTCATCGAGCGCGAGGACGGGTCAGCGCGTTGAATCCGCGTCCATCGAAGTCGGGGACACGATCGGCGCAACCGACTCGTCGGTGCGCGGCTTCCCGAACGCGAAGGTCACGATGACTGCGGCGAGAATCAGCACCATGGCGAGCGCCTCGTTCCATCGCGGCACCTGACGAAAGGTGAACCACGCGAAGACGATGAACACGCCAAGCGTGATGACCTCCTGCAGGATCTTGAGCTGCGCCAAGGTGAAGACTCCGAAGCCGCGCTGATTCGCAGGCACCTGGGGCGAGTCTCCATGCGGCACTATCGCGGGATCTTTCCGGCTATGCCGTATCGGGAGCGGCGATGCGCTCACGTCAGGCGATGATCTCCGTGTGCACGCGCGACGGTTTCGTGACGCCAGTGAGGCGCTGATTGAGCCCGTTGTGGAAATGCGTCAACCGCTCGTGATCGAGTCCGAGCAGATGCAGGATCGTGGCCTGGAGATCGTTCACCGGAATCGAATCCTTCGTCGGGTAGTACCCGAGTTCGTCGGTTTCGCCGTAGGTAAAGCCGGCCTTGGTGCCGCCTCCGGCCATCATCATGGTGAAGGCATGCGGATGATGGTCGCGTCCAAGAAAGTCCTTCTTCCCGTCGCGGAACTCGGCGACCGGCGTGCGCCCGAACTCGCCGCCCCAGACGACCAGCGTCTCGTCGAGCAGGCCGCGTCGTTTGAGATCGGCGATCAGCGCGGCGACGGGGCGGTCCATCTCGCGGCACTTCTTGGGAAGCTGGCTGAGGAGATCGTCGTTGGGTCCGGTGCCGTGGCCGTCCCATCCCCAGTCGAAGATCTGCACGAATCGCACGCCCCGCTCGACGAGCCGACGCGCGAGCAGGCAACTGCTGGCCATCGAACCCTCTCCTGGAACGGCCCCGTATTCGGCGAGCATCTGCGGTGACTCACGACTGATGTCCATCGCGTCGGGGACCGACATCTGCATGCGATACGCAAGTTCGTATTGGGCAATGCGGGTCGCGGTCTCGGGATCCGCGGAGCGCTCCATCTCGGTTCGATTCAAATCATTGATCGCGTCGAGAATGCGCCGACGTGACACGCGATCGACCCCGGGTGGGTCCTTCACGAAGAGCACCGGCTCGCCCGACGCTCGACATTGCACTCCCTGATAGACGCTCGGGAGAAACCCGCTGCCCCAGACGCTCTTCCCAGCGTCCGGCGTCTTGTCACCGGAGACGAGCACCACGAATCCGGGAAGATCGTTGGCTTCGCTCCCGAGACCGTAGGTCAGCCACGACCCCATCGATGGATGCCCGAAGCGAGCTTCGCCGGTCCAGAGGAGTAGTTGCGCCGGAGCATGATTGAACTGATCGGTCTTGACCGCCTTCAGCAAACAGATGTCGTCGGCAACGCGACTGATGTTGGGAAGTAGTTCCGAAAGCTCCATGCCCGATCGACCATGCCTTGCGAACTTGTACTGACATCCCAGAAGAGTCGGATGCCCCTTGATGAACGCGAACTGTTCACCCTTCAGATACTCATCGGGGCAGGGTTGCCCGTGGTACTTCGTCAAGACCGGCTTGTTCTCGAACAGCTCGTGCTGCGACGGCGATCCTGCGAGATGAATCGAGATCACGGCCTTGGCACGCGGGCGGAAATGCGGCGGCTTCGCGCTGAGCGGATTCGGAGCCGGGACGGCCAGATCGTTTCCGAACATGGACGCCAACGCGATCGATCCGAGACCGACACCGACGCCACGGCCAACGCCGCCGAGAAACGAACGGCGAGTCATCGCCTGGAGTCGTGCATAGTCGAGGGGGTTCATCGCGTGTCGCTCGTCAATCGCATGATCGCTCATCCCCGCGTGAGGAACTCGTCCAAGTTGAGGACCACGTTGCCGACCAGCATCCACGCTGCAAGGTCGACGTTGTCACTGTTGGTCAACGACCGCGTCGCCTCAGCATCGCGAGAAAGCCGCTCCCGCTCTGCGTTGTAGACTCGCGTCAATCGTTCCGTCTCGCCATCGCGGGGCTCGCGCACCAAGGCGATACGGAGCATGTCTCTTGCGATGCGCGGTGGATCGCTGTTTCCTCGCTCCATCGCTCGCGACGCAAGACCGCGCGCGGCATCAAGGAACGCCGGGTCGTTGAGGGTCGCCAGTGCCGCCAAAGGTGAATTGCTGCGGCTGCGGCGCGGCGTGCAGGTCTCGCGGCTTGGTGCGTCAAAGGCGAGCAGTGATGGATACGGGCTCGAACGGCGCCAGAAGGTATAGAGACCGCGGCGATACCGATCGTCGCCCTCGCTCACCATCCAGTGGTCATCGCTGTAGACGATCGACCAAACGCCATCGGGCTGCGGCGGCATCACGCTCGGACCGAACATGCGCTCGCTGAGAAGTCCCGAGACCGCCAGCGCGGAATCGCGAATGGTCTCGGCCTCCAAGCGAAATCGCGGGGCCCGCGAGTGCATTCGATTGTCGGGATCCTTGGCGAGCGCAGCCGCCGTCGTTGACGATGCCTGCTGGTAGGTCGATGAGAGAACGATCTCACGCAGCAGATCCTTCGTCGACCAACGGAGGTCGATGAATCGCCGCGCCAGATGATCGAGGAGCGCGCGATCGTCCGGCGACGCGCCCTGCGAGCCAAAGTCCTCGACGGTCTCGACGATGCCACGACCGAAGAGCGTCTCCCAAAGTCGATTGACGCCGACCCGGGCGAAGAGCGGATTGTCTGCGGCGGTGATCCACTGCGCAAGACCGAGGCGATTCCTCGGCGCTTCAGGCGGGAAAGGCTGCATCGAGGCTGGAGTGTCCGGCTGTACTTCATGCCCCGGCTTCTTGAGGCTGCCGCGTTCGAGGAAGTGGGTCGTCCGACGCCGATCGACCGGCAATTCGCGCATGATTGGAACAGTGGTTGGCGCCAGCGACGCCAGCGTGGCGCTCGCTGAACCCGAGGCGGCGAGTCGCAGCAGCGCAACTTCGCCCGCGTCACGCTCGGAGGCTGGCTTCCTGAGCAGCGGCTGGAGATCCGCCGGCACACTTGCAGCGGTCGCATCCGCCTCGGCGGCGGCAGTCGCGTTCCCGATCCAGGCATTGAGGGCCTCGTCTTCGACACTCGACAACGCGGCCGCCGCAATCGCTCGCTCGCGCCACCACGGCGGGCGGACGCTGATCGTCGGCGACTCGTCGTCGGCGTCCGCGTCCTCGGTCTGATTGAAGAAGGCGACAAAGCGGTAGTACTCCTCCTGCGAGAAGGCGTCGTACGGATGGGAGTGGCACTGCACGCATTGAAACGTCGTTCCCAGGAATGCGTTCCAAGTTACGGCCACGCGATCGAGCACCGCCGCCATGCGGAATTCCTCGTTGTCGGTGCCGCCTTCGGTGTTGGTCAGCGTGTTGCGGTGAAACGCGCTGGCGATGCGATCCTCGTCGGTCGCGTCGGGCAACAGATCGCCCGCGATCTGTCGGGTCACGAGTTGGTCGTACGGCATGTCGCGATTGAGGGCACCGATGATCCAGTCGCGATACGCCCAGATTGTTCGCCGTCCGTCCTTCTCGTAGCCTTGCGTATCGGCAAAGCGGGCGAGATCGAGCCAGACCCGCGCCCATCGCTCACCGTAGCGCGGCGAGGCGAGCAGACGATCGACGACGCGTGCGTACGCATCGTCAGAGTCATCCGCGAGAAACGCTGTGACTTCCGCGATGGTCGGCGGGATTCCGGAGAGATCGAGAGAGACGCGGCGCAGCAGCGTTGCGCGATCGGCCTGCGGAGCTGGCGAGATCGATGCCGCTTCCAACTTGACGAGCACGAACCGGTCAAGCGGCGACTTGATCCAGGCAACGTCTCTGACGATGGCCAGTGGCGCTTCGGTCGGCTTGGTCAGCGACCACAAAGGCGTCCATTCGGCGCCGCGAGCGATCCAGTCACGGAACGCGGCGATCTGCTTGAGGGAAAGGGGCTGGCCGGTTGGCGGCATGCGTCCCTCACCGGTGCGACTGATGCGCCGCACGAGCTCGCTGCGCTCGGGATCGCCCGGCACGATCGCGACACGACCCTTGGCGTCGGCGGTCGTCGCTCGGTCGCGCTGCCCCAGATGCAAGCCCGCCAGCTCACGAACGCCGCCATGACAGCGCAAGCAGGTTCCCGCGAGGATCGGGCGGATGTCGCGATCGAAGTCAGCGGGATGCGAGTCGGCGGCAGCGCGACCCGCACGAAAGACGATCGCAGCGCCGCACGCGACGGCGACCAGCGTCATCGTCGCGATCGCTCGCGCCGGCCCGAAACCCCTGTGCGTCCGATGGGAGCGTCGCATCCACGATTGAATGTAGGGGAAACGCGCCGCCGCCGGAAGAGAAGCGTGTCGTTTCGAGAGGAGAGCTACAAAACGACCGCCGCGAGCCTCGCCTCGTGAGAGGCTCGACCCGCGGCGGCGCGCTTCCGATTCAGTACTGGCAACGGACTTCGCGATCGTTCAGGCGGCCGATCGCCTCGTCTGTCGCCTTTCTTTCACTGTGCGACGTAGACCGACTCGAGCGCCTTCTGCACTCGCTTCTGCATGTCGTTGATATGGGCGGCGCTGTAGCCGTCCAAACCACTTGCCTTCGCCGCCGTATCGAGCTTGGTCTTCAACTGCTCGAGTTGAAACTGAGCCTGCTGTCGCACGGTCCGCGGCATGGCCGCGTTTCCGGTCGCCACCTTGATGAGGCGATCGGTGTAGTCCGCCTGCAGATTCCGACGGAACTGGGTGATCATCGGTTGACGATCGGTGAAGGTCCCACCGGTCTTGCCGAGCTCTTGGTAGATCTCGTCGCTCAGGGCCTTCATCAGCTCGGGAAGCGTCAGCGCGTCGTCGCCCGCCTTGGTGCGTGCCTCGTTGTCAAGGACGCGAGTGAGAACGCTGGGATTCACCAAGAGCGTGAGCGCCAGATTCTGCGTCGCCGCGACCTGGTCGTTCACCGGCCAAGTCGATTCCGCCATCATCGAGTCGCCCCACTTCTCCGTCGACATCTTGTTGATGAGCTCCGGCGTGAGGCCGTATGCCTCGTCACGGAACGCGTTCTCGATGACGAACGAAAGGGCCTTGCGCTGCATCTTCGGGTCGACGGGCACCAGCGGATCGCCGGTATTGGCATCGCCCTTCCTGACGCGATTGACGTGCGTGCCGCCGACCCAAGAGCCCATGACGTCGATCATCTGACGCTGCTTGTTCAGCGTCTTCTGATAGCCCTTGCGGGCGCGTTCCCACGAGTCACCGTTCTTGACGTACTTCTCAAGCAAGTTCGCGCGGAGCTTCTTGCAGAGTTCCATCGTCGAGATCGCCCAGTCATAGGGGTCCTTCGAAAAGTCGTAGCGGCGAGCGAGCGGATCGGGTCCGCCGGTATCCTCGTCGGTCAAGTACATGTGGCCGGGCTCACCGACCTTCGCCGCGACCTTTGCGGGATCGTCAAAGGTGTAGCCGTAGTCGATCGCCCACAGGTCGTACGCGCCAATACCGGTCATCGCAAAGTCGCCTTGAACCGCGCTCGGATCGACGTTGAAGTTCGTCCCGATGTAGTCCATGACCGATGCGGCATACGGCTTCTTGCCCTTGATCTCCGGTGAGTTGATCTCCTTGAGCGTATACATGCTCGAGGCCTTGAAGTTGTGCCGCAGACCCATGGTGTGGCCGACCTCGTGGGCGACGAGATGAGCAAGTTGGACTGCGACGAAAGTCTCGGGGACGCCGTCAAGCAACTCTTCCTTCGGTTCAGCGGGCTTGGGGTCCGCCTTCGGATCAGCCTTCGGATCAGCCTTCGGATCTGGCTTCGGATCTTTCGGCGCATCCTGGCCGATCTCACCGATGATGCCGAGCATCTCCATCTGCATGTTGGCGAACGCCATGTCCATCGCCAAGCCTTGGGCCGCGAAACACTGCGCAGTGCAGGTGTGACCGGCGTGGCTGTGCGGAGCATCGCCGCTTCGGATCCGGATGGCCTCCTCGAACTCGGGACGGCCCACCATCAGCGAGTCCTTGCGACTGTCGGCCGGATCGGGATCGCCGGCGGCGGCGCGGAGGGCGCGATTCTTCATCTCAGCGGCGCGATCGAGCGGCGAGAGGAGCGTGAGACGCGGATCCCACTCCGGCTGCTTCTCGAGCCAGATCAGCGTCTCCGCCGACAGGCTCATCGCCATGTCCAGCGGTCGCTCGTCGTACCAGTTGTAGAACGCGCGGATCCAACCGTCGGTGAGAACGATGTCGGCGTCGAGGATCTGGCCGGTGAGCGGGTTCGCGCGGCTCGGCCCGATCGCGGTGGCGACGTCGTTGTTCAGCCAACGGATGAAGTTGTACCGGCAATCCTCGGGATCCTTCTCCATG